>DATKVR010000109.1:0-9988 GCA_035529955.1 Gallionella sp. | reverse complement strand
TCCGGTCTGCGCATCTACACCATCGGCGTGGGTGCCGCGGTACAGCAGGGATTTTTCGGGACCAGCGGGAATACCGACCTGGACGAGGACACGCTCAAGTCCATCGCGCGCATCACCGGCGGCGAGTATTTCAGGGCGACCGATGCAGCCGCGTTGCAGGAGGTGTACAAACGGATCGACAAGCTCGAACCCAGTGCAGCCCGCGAACAATGGTATCGCCCGCACCGCGAATGGTTTCAATGGCCGCTGGCCCTTGCCCTGTTATTCAGCATACCTGCGGTATTCATGCGGGGTAAAAAATGAGCCCGGCAGATTTCATGCACGCTTTCCATTTTATGCGGCCACTCTGGCTGCTGGCTTTACCCGTGCTGTGGGGGCTGGTGTACTGGCTGGCGCGGCAACGCGGGAAAGACAGCGCATGGTCCGGTTTTATTGACCCTGAATTGCTGGCCACGTTGCGCCTCGACGAAGACCGGATCACCGGCATCAAGCCCTGGCCGTTGCTGGCATTGGTGTGGAGCATCGCGGCCATCGCGCTGTCCGGCCCCAGCTGGCAACGCGACCAGGCGCCGGCCTATCGTGCCTCGGCGGCATGGGTGTTCGTGCTCGATCTTTCGCCATCGATGACGCTGACCGATGTCGCGCCCGACCGGGTCACGCGGGCACGCTACGCGCTGGACGATATGCTTAATGCAGCCCATGACGCGCGGGTCGGCCTGGTGGTGTTCAGCGACGAAGCCTATACCGTGACACCGCTGACCCAGGATGTGGCCACGGTCAAGGCACTGCTGCCGCCACTTAATCCCGGCATCATGCCCAGCGCCGGCGATAACCTGGCACCGGCACTCGATCTGGCTGCCAAACTGCTCCAGCAGGGCGGTGCCAGGGACAAGCGTATCGTGGTCCTGACCGACGGGTTTGACGATCCCGCGGCCGCGTTATCCGCCGCAGCCGCCATCAAGGCGAAACACATATCGCTGAGCATCGTCGGCGTCGGCACCACCGGGGGCGCCCCGGAGCGCAATGCCGGCGGCGGTTTCGCGCAGGACAAACAGGGCCGCACGCTGATGGCCCGCCTGGACGTACCCCGCTTGCAGCAGCTGGCCGAAACCGGCGGGGGCCGTTATGTCGATATCGCGCAATTGCCCGCGCTGCTGGCGAGCATGCAAACCACGCCGGAATCCACGGACGGCGCGCTGGCCGTGCATGGCGTTGAGGTCGCGCAGTGGCGCGACGCGGGGATCTGGCTGTTGCCGGTGTTATTGATACTGGGTGCCTTCCTGGCACGAAGGGACTGGCTATGATACGCGCCGCCCTGATGCTGATCCTGCTGGCAATCGCGTTCCCGGCTGAAGCCAATTCAACGTGGAGCCGTCTGTGGCTCACCCCGGATCAGCGCGCTGAAAAACTGCTGCAGCAGGGCGATGCAAGCGCTGCCGCAAAGGAATACAGGGACCCCCGGCGCAAGGCTTACGCCGAAATGAAAGCAGGTGATTTCAAGCAGGCCGCCAGCGATCTGGGCAAGCTGCACGACAGCGATTCGGACTACAACCGGGGCAATGCGCTCGCGAAAATGGGCGACCTGAAAGGCGCCCTGGACGCTTACGATGCCGCGCTGAAGAGCGACCCGAAAAATCATGACGCGCAACATAACCGCGACCTGGTCGAGAAGGCAATGAAGCAGCAGCAGCAGCAGAACGGCCAACAGAATGGCAAACAGAATGGCAAACAACAGGACAACAAGTCCGGCGGAAAACAGGGATCGAATTCCGGCGGAAAAGGCAGCCAGTCCGGCAAGAACGCAAGCGGCACAAATGGCAAAAGCGGACAGCAGTCCCCCGATCAGAATTCATCACAATCCGGGAAATCCGGTAGTAACCCTGCAGGTGGAAATTCTTCCGCGCAACAAAATGCCCAGTCGGGCGCGGATAAAAACCCCGGCTCAAGCGGAAACCGGGCACAACAGAATCAGCAAAATAATCCCGGACAGCCGGGCAGCGCTGCTGCCCAAAGCCAGGGGAAACAGGCCGGACAATCAGGCCGGAACGGCCAGGCTTCTGCAGCCCAGCAGCACGCCGCAAGCAGCGACAATTCTGCCGGACAAACACCGGCACCGGCAAAAGGTCTTTCCCCTGATGACGCGGCACAAGCCCGTCAGGATGCGGCGGCCAGTCTCGCCGCAAACAAAGACAAGCAAGGTACGGGCGGAAACGAAAGTGCCGGTATCAACGCGGCACCGGTTGACCAGACCGCGCCATTGAGCGAACAGCAGCTGTCGAAAGAGCAATGGCTGCGCAGCATCCCGGACGATCCCGGCGGCCTGCTCAGACGCAAATTCATGATCGAGTACATGTTGAGACAACAGAAGGCACAGCAATGAACAACATCAACCGCATATTCCTTGCACTGATCTTCATGACTTTCGCGCTGCCCGCGCAGGCAGCGGTAACCGCCACGCTGGACAATGACCATGTCGCATCGGGACAGACCGTGCAATTGCAACTGCAGCATGACGGCACCACCGACAGCCAGCCCGATCTCGGCCCGTTGCGCAATGATTTCGATGTGCTCGGCAGCAGCAGCGGCTCGAACGTGCAGATCATCAACGGCCACATGTCCTCGCAGACCCAGGTCACCGTGCTGCTGTCGCCCAAGCACGACGGCACGATCCGGATACCGCCGTTGCAATGGGACGGCCAGCAGACCGCGGCGCTGGAACTCACGGTGGGCGGCAGCGGCAACGCAGCCCCGGGCCAGACCGGCCCGGCGTCCGGCGATGCATCGCATATCTTTCTCACCGCAACGCTGGACCAGAAGCAGCCCTATGTGCAGGCTGCCGATGTGCTGACCGTGCGGCTCTATGCGGACCAGCCGATCTTTCAGGCCAGCCTGGATATGCCGGCCAGCAGCGACGTGCTGGTCAGGCAGATCGGCAAGGACGCGCAGTCCACCGAGTTGCGCAACGGCCGCAGCTACCAGGTTGTCGAGCGCAAATACCTGCTGTTCCCGCAGCGTAGCGGCACGCTCAGCCTGGACGGCCCGGTGCTCGACGCCCAGGTGCAGGCCACCGGCGGCGGCAACCCTTTCGGCAATGATCCGGCGTTCGGCAACCTGTTCGGGCAAATGCCGATTGCGGGCATGCTGAGTGCGACACGTCCGATCCGCCTGCATGGCAAGACCATCACGCTGGACGTGCTGAAGCGCCCCGCCGCCGCGACCGGCGCGAACTGGCTGCCCGCGCAGAATGTCACGCTGCAGGAAACCTGGCGCCCGGATTCGGGTGCGATCCATGTCGGCGATCCGGTCACGCGCCATCTGCAACTGACCGCGCTCGGGCTCACCGGCGCGCAGCTGCCCGACCTCGGCTCGCTGATGCAGGTACCGGACGGCATCAACATCTATCCTGACCAGTCCAGCGTGAAAGATGCGATACAGGGCGACACCGTGCTCGGCAGCCGCGACCAGGATATTGCGCTGATCGCCACCCGCCCCGGCCGCTTCGAATTGCCGGAAGTGAAGCTGAACTGGTGGGACACGGTGCACGATGTCCAGCATGAGGTCACGCTGCCCGCGCGCACCCTCGATATCCTTCCCGCTGCGGGCGGCGGCACAGCGACGCTCCCTCCGCCAACGGTTGCAGCGCCGACCTCGCCCAGCCAGGGCGCAGCGATTGGCGCGCCGATCCAGATTCGTTTTGACCGCAACACCGTTTCCAGGACATGGATCTGGCTCAGCGCGGCGCTCGCACTGCTCTGGGTGGGCACGCTGTTCGGATGGTGGTACACACGCCGGCGCACGCCGCCCGCGCAAGCCGAAAAGATCAAGGACCCCAGCCCGGCTGAAGCGCCCCGCTCCACCGGTGCATTCAAGGCGTTCAAAAGTGCCTGTCTGAATAACGACCCGCATGCCGCACGCAAGAATCTGATGGCCTGGGCCGCGACCGCATGGCCGGCCAACCCGCCTGCCGGCCTGAATGAATTGTCACGCCGGATCGGCGGTGCCGAACTGATCGAGGCGCTCAGGCAACTGGACCGCGCCTGTTATATGGATGACACCTGGCACGGATCATTCCTTGCCAAACTGCTGTCCGCGCCGCCTAAGCCGGCCAATCCCGCGCCAGGCAGCCAGGAGCTGCCGGCGCTGTATTCGTAGCGCCGCATCCGGGATTGCCGGCATTAAATCCGGCAAGCGCCTGCACGCGGCGTTAAGATGCCGGTTCGCGGTTCGCGCGGCAAGATTGTTTGACGCTCAAGTTCACCCATGTACCGGAGGTCAAGATGGTTCATCAAAACAGATCGAAACGTTTTTTTAATGTCGGTGCGACTGCCATTTTCTTGGCGGTTGTCGCGATGCATGCGGCGCATGCCGACACCACCGTGTACAAATATACCGGGCCGAACGGCGTGACGGTGTTTTCGCAATCACTGCCCGAGAACTACCGCCCCGCCGCCGTGACGACCATCACCATCAAGACCTTGCCAGTCGAACAGCAGCGCGCGGCGATCAGGATGATGGATGCGATGCAGAACCAGGTCGATACCCGGATAAAGAAACAGCGTTCAGAACTTGACAAGGCCGACCGAGAAATCAATGTCGCAATCACCAATCTGCAACAGGCGGAATCGGACCTGCAAAGCGGTTCGGTTCCCACCGGAGGCGACCGGATCGGCAAGGTCGGCGGCGGTACGCGGTTAAGGGAATCCTACTTTTTGCGGGTGGAAAAATTGCAGCGCGCCGTGGACCATGCAAAAGCCATCCTGGACCAGGCCTACCGGAAACGCAATAATCTGCGCTAAGCGTCATTTATTCCGATACCGTACAATCAAACCCGAAATACAACAAAAATATTTAGCCACAGAGATCACAGAGCGCACAGAGAAAACCAGGATACAAGAGATACAAAGCAACACAAGGAATTAGCGGCTTCCTGCATGTTTACGCTTTCACCTGTTGGGTGGAAGAAATGATCTCGGCAATTAAAGGTTTTTCTCTGTGATCTCTGTGTTCTCTGTGGCCTGAACCTGGATTTGGGTTTGAAAATTCTGCAGCGTTGGTCACTTTGATATTTCACAGGAAAAAATAATGCCGAACGATTTGACAGATACCTACCCCCGTATCGTCGGTGATATTGGCGGGACCCATGCCCGTTTCGCGATGCAGCTGTCCGCGGGAATGCCGATTTCCGAACCGCAGGCGCTGCCAAGTGGCGATTTTTCCGGACCCGCTGAAGCGATCCTGCAATATCTGAAGCTGACAGGACTGCCCCATCCCCGCTGGGCCGGATTGGCGATCGCGACCCCGATCTCGGGCGACATGCTGGCGATGACGAACAACGGCTGGAAGTTTTCCGTCGCTGAAACACGCGAAAAACTCGCACTGACCCATCTGCGCATGCTCAACGATTTCACCGCGCTGGCACTCGCCCTGCCGAAACTGGAGCCCGGTGATCTGGTGCAGATCGGAACGGGCAAGGCCGAAGCTGAAAAACCCATGGGCTTGATCGGCCCGGGAACGGGACTGGGTGTTTCGGGGCTGGTCCACTGTGCGCAAGGGTATAGCGCCATCGAGGGCGAGGGCGGACACATGACCCTGCCGGCGTTCAATGCCCGCGAGGCCGAACTGATTGCGCTGGCGAGGAAAAGATTCCCGCATGTGTCCGCCGAAAGACTGCTTTCCGGCCCCGGCTTGATGATGCTTTATGAAGTGATTTCGGAATCCGCCGGGACGCCGGATGAAAAACTGCAGGCGGACGAGATCAGCAAACGCGGCATTGCGGGCAGTTGCCCGGTGTGCAGGGAAACGATGGACACATTCTGCGCGATGCTGGGAACGGTTGCGGCCGATGTCGCATTGACGCTCGGTGCGCGCGGTGGAGTCTACATCGGCGGCGGCATCGTTCCCAAGCTGGGAGATTACTTCGCCAGCTCGCCGTTTCGCGCCCGCTTCGAGGAGAAAGGACGATTCAGTTCGTATCTCGCAAAGATCCCGACCTGGGTGATCCATGCCCCATGGCCGGGATTGATCGGTGCGGCCAGCGCTTTGGATGATGATGCCGGGAGTCGGGTTGCATGAACGGCAAACCCGGTGGCGGAGCGCGTGGATTAAATCTATTAAATAATGCCAGCCATCGTTAATTGCGATTCGTGTATGGCAACTACCGGTTGAATCCGTCGTCACCAGCAGTCAGCCAAAACAGCTCCCCCTACTGTATGAGTCCTTTGTACAAGAACAAGGCATAGACACCGACAAGGCCAAAGCCGACCGCGCGCGGGATTCTGCCGAGGAAGGTGATGCACAGGAAATGGACGACACCCGCGCCCAGGATGACAAAGACGCCCATTTGGAAAAAATCGGGAACTTTGATGGGATTGAAGATCGCAAACAGGCCGATGCACATCGGGATGCAGATATGCCCGTCGCCGACCTGGGAAGTCATCACGATGTCCTGCCTGCCGATACGCGTGTAATACAGCGCGAGGAACGCATTCGGCACGACCATCAGCAGGCCGCTGAACCAGCCCAGCTTGGCAAAGCTCAGATAAGGACTGGGGTTGGTCGTGACCCACTCCACCAGATGGTTGACCGAGAAGTACACGCAATAGGCGCTGGCACCGAGCAGCACGATGTCGATCAGCAGCGACCAGTGGAACGCCTTGTTCTTGCGGATGTTGTCCTTGAGCACTTCGAACACGTGCAAAAACTGCCAGAACAGGAACAGGCCGACCAGCACCAGGCCGTCATAGAAGTCCAGCACCCCGTCCTTGGCCAGGGCCCAGAGCGTGCCGGTGAACAGGAACAATGCGATCAGGGTGAACAGCAGGTTCAGCCGGTTGATGCGGTGGAATTCTGCATGCTCCCTCGCTTTCCGCTTTGAACCGCCTTTCTGGATCACGGCCGCCGAACCAAAGATGGCGGCCAGACCGAGAATCAACGTCAGATTGGTGGCATTGTTGACGATACTGTTCTCGATGACCAGGCCGCCATTGCTGGCCGCACTGCTCATCACATAGGCGAACACGAGATTGGGAAACCCGGAGCAATAAGGCATGATCAGCGTGCCGAGGACCGTGCCTTCAAAGCCCTTGCTCTCCATCGCATGCAGGCGCCAGATCATCATCAGACTGGCCGCCATGAACACGGCGAGCAGCGACAATGGATTTACAAGATATCCCTGGATATTTTCGATTGAGATATTCACGGTCGGCATAAGGAATTGCGAGTCGCGATTCTACCTTGCCCGAGGGAAAGTTTTGCAAGTGGAGTCCGGCTCACCGCGTCTACCGGGTGAGTGCGTTCCCTGCCTGCTTTAGGTAAACTGTGTGCCTTCTTATCAAAGTAGGTCGCCATGAAAAACACTCCCACTCTTCAGGCTAATGAGGCAGCTGAGCGCATCGTTCAATATTTCCAGGCCAACGGGTTTGCCGGCATATCCGAGGCACTCGTCATCCGGATACGCCTGAAGGAGGGTGACAGGGCGAAGATCGAAGCGGCATTCGAGGCGGCACATGAACAGGAGATATCACTCCCTGTGCAGCAGTATTTCGAGATACGCCCCTTCGGCCACTACTCGAATTTTCGCAGTTTCGCCGAAGCCAGATCAGCCATCCAATCCGATTTTACCGAGGCGCTGCGGATGGAGATTCCAAGGGTGTTCTTCGATCCGGCCCCCGTTGTGATCGATGATGCAATGGCGAGTGGTGCGAAATACGACGCGCTGATGAAGATCACGGACAATGTCGAAGGGTACGCGATCGGTATTCTCCTGAATGATCCGGACGCTTCGTTCCTTGAATATATCGGCACCCATCACGGTGACGATTGGCAACAAATTATGGGTAATTTTGAAATCGCGACAGCTTCGCTGTCTTCCGAAATCGAGCTGTTCTGACAATTAGGCCAAATCGATCCGCTGACCGGTGATCAGGATTATGCCAAGAGCGGCTGGATTGACCGCATAGGTGCTCGAATACCCGTTTTACCGCATCATCAAGCCGCGGTCGGGAAGGTAGCGATAATCAGCGTGTGCAGGCCATTCCAGCAGATCTGGACGCCGATACACAACAGGATAAATGCCGAGAGGCGCACCACCACACCCGTTCCGATCGGCCCCATTTTCTTGGTGATGCGATCGGCATAGCGGTAGCAAAGATAGACACTCACAGCGACAATCAGGATTCCCAATGCCTGTCCAAGCGTGGTCTCGACCAATGGGCGCAGGCCCTTTGTCGGGTTGGCACCAAGCGTGAGCGCAACAGAAATCGCGCCAGGGCCCGCGGTAAGCGGCATCGTCAGGGGATAGAACGCACGTTGGCCCAGATCATCCGCAGTTACCGTTGCCGGCCCCTCCTTGGCCAGAGCAGGCGGCGAATTGGGACTGTTCAGCAACGACCAGGCGATGGCACAGATGACCACGCCGCCGGCGATCTGCACTGCCGGAATGGATATACCGAAGAAATCCAGCACATATGCCCCGATCAGAACCGAGGCGATAAGCAGAAGAAAACTGTTTATTGCAACTGATTTTGCCATTCGGACTCGCTCTGCCGGCGTAAGACCGGCCGTCATGCCGATAAAGATCGGCGCCCCGCCCAGCGGATCAACGATAGGCAGCAATGCGCCAACAGCCAACAGGACTGTTGATGTGAAATGGCTAAAATCAATAATCATCGTGATGGATTAAAGCGCGATTGCGCCGTACCGTTTGGATTCAGGATTGGCTTTCATCTGCTGCCACTGTTGTCGAACTTTGACTTATTCTACTCCCGCGTATCGCCTCGACGTACAACGGCTTCAGGAAGTAACGATATGCGCTGCCACCCTGTTTATCCGGAGCCTGCCCTGCGTTCTCGACTCCATACGCTGCGTTAGGGCTTCAAGGATAGCCTCGGTGTTGCAGCCAAGGTGATTGGCGTGCCGTTGTGTTTTCGTAGGAGGAGTGCAGTTGCAGCACTCTCGTGCAGCACGCACCAAAACCCACCAAAAACATATTGTTACTGTCAATTCAACAACTTAAAATCATTGGCGGGAGGGTGGGATTCACATATATGCCTACAACCCCTTTGAATGCGCGATTTTAGAGCATGATGCTTTAAAAGTTACCACAATAGTTACCACATTTTTCAACTCGATACACTTTAAAGGCTTTTCTTAAATAATGTAGTACAGACCCCTTCGACATCTGTTTCAATCCTCGCCTATCCCGCACTTCAGCAAACTATCCACGACGTTTCAATCCTCGCCCGCCGCCGTAGTGCATTTCGATGAACTCCGGTTTCAATCCTCGCCCGCGCCGAGGCGCGGGCGCTACAGGCTATTACGCATTACTTGCTACTGATTATTTGCAGTTTCAATCCTCGCCCGCGCCGAAGCGCGGGCGCTACACCGAGGCCACCGCCTCGGTCGCATCGCGCAGCTTGTTTCAATCCTCGCCCGCGCCGAGGCGCGGGCGCTACCTACGCAACGGCGATAACCGGAGCTACCTTGACGGTGTTTCAATCCTCGCCCGCGCCGAGGCGCGGGCGCTACGGAGTGAGTGAGTTGGTTGCCGGCCGCCGTAATGGTTTCAATCCTCGCCCGCGCCGAGGCGCGGGCGCTACATGTAGCCAGTGATGAGATCAAGAAGCAAAAAATGTTTCAATCCTCGCCCGCGCCGAGGCGCGGGCGCTACTATGCGGCGTTAGAAGGCAGGCCCAGGTCAACCTTGTTTCAATCCTCGCCCGCGCCGAGGCGCGGGCGCTACGAGATCGTCCGGGTCGGGAAAATACTTGGGAGCAAAGGTTTCAATCCTCGCCCGCGCCGAGGCGCGGGCGCTACAAGGGCATGGCGATCGTGGGCATGTTCAAGAAAAGTTTCAATCCTCGCCCGCGCCGAGGCGCGGGCGCTACCGTTCACGGTTCGGGCTTGTCGTAGCCGTTGGACGTTTCAATCCTCGCCCGCGCCGAGGCGCGGGCGCTACGCGTAGGCCAGGATACCTCCGGCGGCCAGCTGC
>DATKVR010000108.1:0-4205 GCA_035529955.1 Gallionella sp. | reverse complement strand
GGCAGCCAAGCAAAAAGCCTTCCTGACCATGGCTTTTGGCGGCCCGCACAATTACACCGGCATGGACATGAGAAAAGGCCATGCACATCTGGTGAAAATGGGTCTTAACGACTCACATTTTGACGCTGTGGTGGAGGATCTGGCCGCCACGCTGAAAGAACTTAAGGTTGCTGATAACCTGATCGCACAAGTTGCCGCGGTTGCCGAAACGACCCGCAACGATATTCTCGGCAAGTAAGGCCAAGCACATATGGCCAAAGTCGTTTGTGGCGGGCAGTCTTATGAGTGCGGGGAAAGTTCAGTTCTCGATTGTTTGACTGCCCGGGGTGTTCCGGTTCCTTCATCGTGTCATTCCGGTGTTTGCCAGACCTGTTTGATGCGAGCAGTGCACGGCGAAGTGCCCGGGAAGGCCCAGGCGGGGCTGAAACCTACGCTGGTCGCGCAGAATTATTTCATGGCTTGTTCGTGTTACCCGGAACAGGACATCGAGGTGGTTCTTCCCGAGGCGGGAATGGGCAAACTGGAGGCACGGGTTACCAGTGTCGAATATCTCAATGCCGATATACTGGGTATCCGGCTCAAACCTGCCCGTTCCTTCGAATACCGGGCCGGGCAATTCATCAATCTGTTCAAGGACGAAACCACTGCGCGGTGCTATTCGCTGGCGAGCGTTCCGGCGCTCGGCGAAGAACTGTTTCTGAACGTGAGAAAGGTTCCTTCCGGCCTGGTAAGCGGCTGGGTTTTTGAGAACCTCAAGGCGGGCGACGGCATCACGATTTCGGAAGCGACCGGCGACTGTTTTTACGTTCCGGGCAATCCGGAACAGAATATTCTGCTGATCGCAACCGGTTCCGGGCTTGCCCCGCTGTATGGGATCATCCGTGACGCGTTATCGAGCGGACACCGCGGAAAACTCAGTCTTTACCATGGAAGCTACAACCCGGAAGGTTTTTATCTGGTCGATGAACTGAGAAAGCTTGCGCGGACTTATCCAAATTTCGGTTATGTTCCCTGTGTATCCGACGGTGATGCGCCGTTGGGATATGCACCCGGGATGGTTCTGGATGTTGCGCTTGCTGACAATCCGGATCTTTCCGGGTGGCGGGTTTTCTTGTGCGGAAATCCAGATATGGTCAACGCGGCAAAAAAGCAAACCTTCTTTGCGGGGGCGTCTATGCGTGAAATTCATGCCGACCCTTTCTAATTGGCGGGTGCTAAACACATCTCCCTGTCTTGTTCGATCTGTATCGCGCAACTAAGTTGTTGGCCGGGCGGTCAGGGGCGAATTCGACAGGATATTTCCCGTTGAGCGGGGATTGTTCGGAAGTCTCCGGATGTGTGCCAGCAATCCATCACGGGCGAGTGTTTGAGCCGGAAACTTTATATCCTTGAACGAATGGTGAGACGCCTTCCGCGTTGACCCTAAGTGCGTTCGCAGGTAGCATTCGGCAATTGAGCAACAAGGGGATAAAAACGAGATGCGCCGCAAACTTGTCGTGGGAAACTGGAAAATGTATGGCCGTCTGGCACGTAATCAGGTGTTGCTGCAAGCAATTCTGGCAGGAGTGCGTTACCTTGATAAAGCCGACTATGCAGTGTGTGTCCCTTACCCCTATCTGGCTCAAGCG
The DNA here is from genome assembly GCA_035529955.1 of Gallionella sp. Lineage (GTDB taxonomy): Bacteria > Pseudomonadota > Gammaproteobacteria > Burkholderiales > Gallionellaceae > Gallionella. The sequence goes on along the minus strand of DATKVR010000108.1, from coordinate 2,577 downwards.
CAATCCTTGCTGCAGGGCAGCAATGTGGCCTGGGGGGCGCAAAATCTGAGCCCGCAGGAAGAAGGTGCATACACGGGCGAAGTGGCCCCGGGTATGCTGGTCGATTTTGCTTGCAGTTATGCAATCATCGGCCATTCGGAGCGGCGCGGACTGTTTCATGAGAGCAACGAGATTGCAGCCGCCAAGTTTGATGCGACCATCAGGGCGGGTATGAAACCGATCTTTTGTGTGGGTGAGACCCTGGCGGAACGGGAGTCAGGTATTGCCGAGCAAGTGATTGCCGCGCAGCTGGATGCGGTTCTGAACCATGCGGGCGCGCCAGACCTGGCGAAGGCGGTGATTGCTTATGAGCCGGTTTGGGCAATTGGGACCGGAAAGACCGCCAGCCCCCAACAGGCACAGGCGATCCATGCCTTCATTCGCCAACGTATCGCACAACACAATAGCCAGGTGGCACAGAGCTTGTGTATACTCTATGGCGGTAGCGTCAAGGCAGCGAATGCCGCCGAGCTGTTTGGAATGCCGGACATTGATGGCGGACTGATAGGCGGTGCTTCGTTGGTGGCGGAAGAGTTTGTGGCAATATGCCGCGCAGCTCAGGCTTAATTCATGAATATGGAGTAGTGTGTGGAAACATTAGTTTGGGTAGTGCATGTTTTGACGGCGGTGGTATTGATTGGCCTGGTGTTGATGCAACACGGCAAGGGAGCCGATATGGGCGCAGCGTTTGGCACAGGTTCGGCAGGGAGCCTGTTCGGTTCCAGCGGTTCCGCAAACTTTCTCAGTCGTAGTACTGCGGTCGCAGCGACACTGTTTTTTCTTACCAGCTTGTCGCTGACCTATCTGTATTCTCACCCCGCCCAGCAACAGGGAATAATGGACAGAATAAATCCGGTTACCACTCAAGCTGCCCCAGTTGCTCCGGCGACCAGCCCGACAGGGACTAGCCCGGTTGACGACTCGAGGTCCAAGGAAATTCCAAAGTAATTCTTTCAGGATTTTGCGGTTGTGGTGGAATTGGTAGACACGCAAGCTTGAGGTGCTTGTGCCCGAAAGGGCGTGGGAGTTCGAGTCTCCCCATCCGCACCAAATATAAAAACAGTCCGGCACATTGGCTGCCGGCAGGGCGAAAAGAAAAATAATAGATAGTGATTGGTTAGCTCACAAGTCATTTGCAAAGGGGTGGAGAGATACTATGCTGGAAAATTATTTCCCGGTTCTGTTGTTTATCTGCGTTGGCGTTGCGATGGGTGTAGTCCCCGTGGTGCTGGGTAAGCTGGCAGGCCCCAATCGACCTGATGACAAGAAGCTATCCGCTTATGAATGCGGTTTTGAGGCGTTCGAAGATGCGCGCATGAAATTCGACGTTCGCTATTACCTCGTTGCCATCCTGTTCATACTCTTTGATCTTGAAATTGCCTTCCTTTTTCCCTGGGCGATCGTGCTGAAGGAGATCGGTACATTCGGCTTCGTCTCCATGATGATCTTTCTGGCCATCCTGGTTGTGGGCTTTATCTACGAGTGGATGAAAGGGGCCCTGGAATGGGAGTAGCAGTACGAGCAGGGAGCAGGGGCCCCGCGCAGCGGGGATGCGACCGTCCGCGAGTGTGGGAGGGTCGCTGCGAAGCAGCGGGGTACCCACCGGCCTCCTCCTTGCGAGGGTTGTTGCTGGACGCCGATACGATGCTTTGGAAAATTTCACCAAAATTACCGGAGGCGGCGAACTGTGAGCAGGGCTCCCAAGCAAGCTTGGGGATGCGATCGTCCGTGCATGTTGTCCGTGTTCGGTTGCTGCCTGGCGATATAAATTCGCCGGGCCATAACTTGCCGGAGGCTGGTCATGGGCATTGAGGGCATTCTGGAAAAAGGTGTCGTCACCACGACCCTGGATACCATCATAAACTACACGCGTACCGGCTCCCTGTGGCCGATGACATTCGGCCTGGCATGTTGCGCGGTGGAGATGATGCATGCCGGCGCGGCACGATACGATCTTGATCGTTTCGGCGTGGTGTTTCGCCCCAGTCCCCGGCAATCGGATGTGATGATCGTGGCCGGGACGCTGTGCAATAAAATGGCACCCGCTTTGCGCAAAGTTTACGACCAGATGGCTGAGCCACGCTGGGTGATTTCGATGGGCTCCTGCGCAAACGGGGGCGGGTATTACCACTATTCCTATTCGGTAGTGCGGGGCTGTGACCGGATTGTGCCGGTGGATGTCTATGTGCCCGGTTGCCCACCGACGGCCGAGGCTCTGCTATACGGCATCATCCAGCTGCAGAAGAAAATCAAACGAACCAACACGATCGCCCGCTAGGATGAGCTATGACTGCTGAATTGGGTGCCCTGCGTACCAACCTGACAGTTGTGTTCGGTGACAAGCTGGTCAGTCTGGTAGAAAAGCTGGGCGAGTTGACTGTCGTGGTCAGGGCGCAGGATATGCTTGATGTGCTGACGCGCATGCGGGATGATAAAGCGTTGCGCTTCGAGCAATTAATAGACCTGTGCGGGGTCGATTACTCTGCTTACGGCAGCGATATTTCCGAGGGCGGGGCTTATTTTCCATCGGAAATGTCT
>DATKVR010000107.1:0-4792 GCA_035529955.1 Gallionella sp. | reverse complement strand
CCGAAGTCGCTGAAAAAGCTGGGCGAGTCATTTGCCGAAGGCATGCATAAAGGTTTGTCGGAACGCGGATTTGTTTCCGATTCTGCAAAACTGATCGGTTTTGCCACGCCTCGCCGCCTGGGCGTATGGATTCCCGATGTGATGTCGAAGGCCCCGGATAAAAGCGAGTCTGAAGAGATCATGCCCACAGCCATTGCATTTGACGCTGAACAAAAACCGACGCCGCCCCTGATCAAGCGTTTGCAAAAGATGTTTCATGAAGATGTCGATGTAACAAGTATTTTGGCTTCGGGGGACTTCGTAAAAAAAACCAAGGGTGGCAAGGAATACCTGTACCGGGACAGGATCGTGCCAGGGGGGCAATTGTTTGCTGGTCTCGAAGGTGCGCTTGAAGACGCCCTTGGTGGATTGCCGATCGCCAAGCTGATGACCTATCCGAACCCGTCGGGGAACGGATGGAAAACCGTCAACTTTGTCCGCCCGGTGCATGGCATCGTCGCGCTGCACGGCGCGGACATCCTGCCGATCAGCGCGCTGGGTTTGATCGCCGGACGCGAGACCCGGGGCCATCGTTTTGAGTCGCAAAATGCCCGGATGGAAATCCGTGATGCCGACAGCTACGAAGCTCAGATCGAATATGAAGGCGCGGTGATCCCCGGCTTTGACAAACGTCGCGCCGCAATTGCGCGTCAGCTTGCCGCTGCCGCTTCCAAAGAGGGCCTCCAGCCGATCGATGATGAAACATTGCTGGACGAAGTGACCGCGCTGGTCGAGCGTCCCGATGTGCTGGTTGGCATGTTTGAAAAGAAATTCCTGGACGTGCCGCAGGAATGCCTGATCCTGACCATGAAGGCAAACCAGAAATATTTCCCGCTGCTGGATGCCAATGGCAAGCTCACCAACAAGTTCCTGATTGTGTCCAACATCCGTCCGGCGGATGCAAGCCTGGTGGTCGGCGGCAACGAGCGCGTGGTCAGGCCGCGCCTGGCGGATGCGAAATTCTTTTATGACAAGGATCGCAAACAGACGCTGGAATCCCGCGTGGAAAAACTCGCCAACGTGGTTTACCACAACAAGCTGGGCACGCAATTGCAGCGGGTGGAGCGCATCGCCACGTTGTCCGGCACCATTGCCAGGATGCTGGGTGCCGACAAGGCGGATGCGGAACTGGCGGCGCGCCTGTGCAAGGCGGATCTGCTGACCGACATGGTGGGCGAATTCCCCGAACTGCAGGGCATCATGGGAAGCTATTACGCGCTGCACGACGGGGAAGACAAGGTCGTGGCGGATGCGATCGAGTCCCATTACCACCCGCGCTTCGCCGGCGACACCCTGCCGCAGGGTGCGATCGCCTGCTCAGTGGCCTTGTCCGACAAACTGGAAACGCTGGTGGGCATATACGGCATCGGCCAGGTTCCCACCGGCGACAAGGATCCGTTCGGTTTGCGCCGCCATGCACTGGGCATATTGCGCATCCTGATCGAAACGCCGATCGATTTGCCGCTGGACGCGTTGCTCAAATCAGCGGCGGGAAATTTTCCGGCGGGCATCTTGGGTGCCTCGGTGGCAAGCGATGTCGAGACCTTCATGCTGGATCGCTTGCGCGGCTATCTGCGCGAGCGTGATTTCGAGGTGCCGCACATCGAGGCGGTGCTTTATACGCTGGATGGCAGACTGCACCAGGTCCTGCCGCGCCTGGAGGGGGTGCGCACTTTCGCCGCGCTCGAGGTTGCAAAGGATCTGGCCGCTGCCAACAAACGCGTGCAGAACATCATGCGCAAGAACCGCGAAGAGATCGGTACCGAACTGGAAGGTGCGGCACTCAAACCCGGACTGCTCAATGAAGCAGCCGAACAGGACCTTTACCAGGCGATGCTGGACATCACCCCGTTCGCGCAGGGTTATCTGGATCGCGGTGAATACGGCAAGAACCTGAAAGCGCTGGTCACGCTCAAGCCGTTCATCGACGATTTTTTCGAGAAGGTCATGGTGATGTGCGAAGACAAGCGTCTGCGCCTGAACCGCGCGCTGCTGTTGCAACAACTCGGCAGGCTGATGAACCAGGTCGCCGATATTTCCAAATTGGCAGCCTAGGAACTTCGGAATATACCAGCCATGAAACTCATCATTCTCGACCGTGACGGCGTGATCAACTTCGATTCCGATCAATTCATCAAGAAACCGGAAGAGTGGAAACCGATCCCCGGCAGCCTGGAGGCGATTGCGCGCCTGAACCAGGCCGATTATCGGGTGGTGGTGGCGACCAACCAGTCCGGTATCGGGCGCGGATTGTTCGACATGCCCATGCTGAATGCAATACATGACAAGATGCACAAGGCTTGCGCGCTGGTCGGTGCACGCATCGACGCGGTATTCTACTGTCCGCATACCGCCGAAAGCCATTGCCTGTGCCGCAAACCCAAAACCGGCATGTTCGAGGAAATCGCCGAGCGGTATAACACCGGCCTCGCCGGCATCCCCACGGTGGGCGACTCGCTGCGCGATTTGCAGACCGCCGCAGCAATGGGTGCGCTACCCTATCTGGTGCTGACCGGGAAAGGCGTGAAAACCCAGGCGGCCGGAGGTTTGCCGGAAAGCACGATGGTGTTCCCGGACCTGGCGGCTGTGGTCGCCGAACTGGTTTAGGGAACCCCTGATATGCTGGCAATACGCTCGCTGATATTCCTGCTGCTGCAAATCATCATCACGCCGGTTTTTGCGCTGCTGGCCCTGTTGACTTTCCCGCTCAGCCGGCTCACGCGCTATCGCTTCATTTCACTGTGGGCAAAGACCATGCTGCCGCTGCTAAAGCTGGTGTGCGGGATACACCACGAAGTGCGCGGTATCGAGAACCTGCCCAAGCAGCCGTGCATCGTGATGTGCAAGCACCAGTCGGCATGGGAAACGCTGGCGCTGCAACAGGTCTTTCCGCCGCAGGTTTGGGTGCTGAAGCGCGAACTGCTGTGGATACCGTTTTTCGGCTGGGCGCTGGCACTGACCAGCCCGATTGCAATCAAGCGCAGCGACGGCAAGGGCGCGATCAGGCAATTGCTGGCGCAGGGCAAGCAGCGGCTTGCCCAGGGATTCTGCGTGGTGGTCTTCCCCGAGGGAACGCGCGTTCCGTACGGCCAGCGCGGCAAATACAAGATCGGCGGCGCGCTGCTCGCGGCCAGCAGCGGCGTGCCGGTGATTCCGGTGGCACACAACGCCGGGCGTTTATGGGGACGCAACGCGTTCAGCAAGCATCCCGGCCTGATCACCATGAGTATCGGTGCGCCCATCGAAACCAAGGGACTCAAGGCGGACGAAATCAATCAACGCGTCGAGGCATGGATAGAAAATGAAATCCGGAATCTGGCCCATTGATAGCCGGAACCTGCAGGATAAAAGTTGCGTAGACTAATCACCCCCCCCGCCGTTGAACAACGCGCCGCCCTGCTCGCCGGCAAGCACATCACCTATACGCTGAAACGCAGCGGCAAGCGCCGCAGCATCGGTCTGCGCATCGACGATCGCGGCCTGACGGTGAGTGTCCCGCTGCGCGCTTCGGAGAAATGGCTAAGCAGCGTATTGCAGGACAAAGCGCACTGGGTGGTGGAAAAACTGGACGGATGGCAGGCGTGCAAGCCGCCGGTGCCGCGTTGGCAGGATGGCGAGAAGGTCGATTTCCTCGGCGAATTGCTGGAATTGCGCGTGGTGCGGAGCCTGTTCGCCACTCCTGCCCGTCACCGCAACAAGGAATTGTGGGTGTTCGTGGCCGACGACAGCGATAGCGCACACATCGAACAGGCGGTATCCCATTGGTACCGGCGCGAAGCCGAACAGTTTTTCGCGCAGCGCGTGGCACTGTTTGCTCCGCTGCTGAACGCCGCGCCGCGCACCGTCAAGCTGTCGCAGGCGCAAACCCAGTGGGGCAGCTGCACCGCGCAGGGTGCGGTGCGGCTGAATGTGCAGCTGATCAAGCTGCCGCCGCGCCTGATCGATTATGTGGTGGTGCATGAATTGGCTCACCTGCGCGAATTGAACCATTCGGCGGCATTTTGGCGGGTGGTGGAAAGCGCCTGCCCCGATTATGCAAGTCTGCGCAGCGAGCTCAAGGCTGTCACGATCAGATGACTTATAATCCGGCCAGTTAAAATTCCTACGGGTGCCATCATGCGTTCCAGCTTTATCCTGTTCATTATCGCAATGCCGGTTTTCCTGCTGGAGGGTTGCGGACACAAGGGCCCGCTCATGCTTCCTGCGTCCGTGATTCAAACTTCGCCAGCTCAGGCACCGATCACGCCGGCATCCGGTGTGCCCGCTACACAACCCGGCCGATAGCCATGAACGATTATTTCCATTATCAAAACGGTGCGCTTTGCGCCGAGCAGGTCCCGCTGGCCGATATCGCGGCGCAATTCGGCACCCCCTGCTATGTTTACTCGCGCGCCGCGCTGACGGACAGCATGCACCAATTCACCGATGCGTTGCAGGGGCGGGAACACCTGATTTGCTATGCGGTAAAGGCTAACTCAAACCTGGCTGTCCTGAACGTGCTGGCACGCCTCGGCGCGGGTTTCGATATCGTGTCCGGCGGCGAATTGCAGCGTGTTCTGGCGGCCGGCGGCGATGCCCGCAAAGTGGTGTTCTCCGGCGTCGGGAAAACCGTTGCGGAAATGCGCATGGCGCTGGATGCCGGCATATTGTGTTTTAACGTCGAGTCCGATGCGGAACTGGATCGCCTTGACCGTGTGGCCGCAAGCATGGGCAAGATCGCGGCGATCAGCCTGCGCGTGAACCCGGATGTGGA
>DATKVR010000106.1:0-14288 GCA_035529955.1 Gallionella sp. | reverse complement strand
CGATTGAGTCTGGCTGTTTTGCGCATGAACAATTGCAAAGCGCGCAGCGAGGATACGATGATGCCCAGCTTGGCATCGCGGAAACGGGGATTGTCTTCCATCAACGCGAACGATCCCAGATGCAGCCCCGCGCTCAGCGTGATGCCGTCGATTCCGGCATCCAGCGCGCCGCACAGCCGGACGCGCAAGGTTTCGCGCGGCGCATTCATGGTCAGTTTTTCCATGCAGTTGACGAAAATCATGCCATCGCCGCGTTTGGCGTCCATGGTCTTGCTGACATGCAGGCGGGTCGATTCGGCAACCTGGGCCAGATCGAACTGCACGATCGCCTTGTTGGTTTCCATGACGTTGAGCTTGTACTGCTTTTGCTTGTGGCTGACAAACTTCGTCTTGTCGAGGCGATCCGTGACGGTCGGCAGCATCGCGTCGGAAATATGCCCGATCCCGCCCAGCCGGGCGGCTTCCCAAGCCAGTTCCCGACTGGAAATATCCACACCCATACCGCCGATTATGATCGGCACCAGCTCGCGCTTGCCAAAGCGCAAACGGAAATCATCTACTCGTTTCATTGCTGCGATCCTCCTGCCGCCCCATTAATTTATCAAAGGGACGTTATAAATTCTGTGTAACAACATGCAAGTTGCCAAGGATGCCACAAACGCAAGGATACTGAAAGCAAAGCAAGCGCTGCGGCACGGAGATAAAGCGCAAAAACTACCCGCCCAGCAAGTCCTGCAAGGCATCTGCGAGTTTTGCAAAGGCAAAGCGATAACCGGCCGATTCGATTTTTTGCGGCAACACTTTTTGACCCTCCAGTAACAGACATGCACGTTCGCCCATGACGGATTTCAGCAACCATGACGGCATGATGAATGGAGCGGGGCGATGCAGCGCCCTGGCCAGGGTTGCGGTAAATTCCCGGTTGGTTGCCGGTTGCGGCGAGGTCATGTTGCAGGGGCCGCTGGCCTGTTCGTCACGCAACAAATGGAGCAGTATCGCCACATAATCGTCGATATGTATCCAGCTCATCCATTGCTTCCCATTGCCCAGGCGCGCGCCGAGCCCGAGCCTGAACGGCAGCAGCATCCGACCCAGCAGCCCGCCCCGGCGGCTCAGCACCAGTCCGGTGCGCAGCAAACACACGCGCACGCCGGAAGCTTCTGCGGCAAGTGCGGCGTCTTCCCATGCCCTGCATAATCGGGCGGGGAAATCGGCGCCGGCCGTGGTTGTTTCGTCCAGCGCCACATCGCCGCGATCACCGTAATAGCCTACCGCTGAACCGCTCAACAAAACGGCGGGTTTGTGCTGCGCGGCGGCAATGCATTGCACCAGCTGTTCGGTCAGGGTAACCCGGCTATCCCAGAGCAGCTGTTTGCGTTGTTCGGTCCAACGCGCATCAACGATTGGTTCGCCTGCCAGGTTGATGACCGCATCGAAACGCCGGTCGGGCAGCCATTCGTCAAGGTTGGCCATCGCCTTCACGCTTGTGCCGCATTTTGCCGGAACGGCACCCGGGTTGCGGCTCAGCACCGTCAATTCATGTCCCCGGGCAAGCAGCGCCTTGCAAAGCTGGCGTCCGATCAACCCTGTGCCGCCGGTAATGAGGATTTGCACTGTACTGTCCGCCCTTCATCAAGTTTGTCGGCAGCCTAGCCAAACATTGCGCTGCGCGCAAGCCGCAAAAACCGATATGATTCCGTGTATGACAATCCGTGCGCAATGCAATACCGATCTTCTGGCACGCAGCCTTTCGGCCGTGTGGCATCCCTGTTCGCAGATGAAGCACTACGAGCATTTTCCGTTGTTGCCGATCGCCAGCGGGAAAGGGGTTTGGCTGTATGACTACGACAAAAAGCGTTACCTGGATGCGGTCAGCTCCTGGTGGGTGAATCTGTTCGGTCATGGCAACCCGCGCATCAATGCCGCATTGCGCGACCAGCTGGAAACACTGGAACACGTGATGCTGGCCGGTTTTACCCACGAGCCGGTGGTGCGGCTTTCGGAGCGGTTGCGCGAGCTGGCGCCGCCCGGCCTTGGCCATTGCTTCTACGCTTCCGACGGGGCGTCGGCCACCGAAATCGCACTCAAGATGAGCGCGCATTACTGGCGCAACAGCGGCAAACCGGGCAAGACGCAATTCATCAGTCTGGAGAACAGCTATCACGGTGAAACGCTGGGGGCGTTGTCGGTGACCGACGTCGCGCTGTTCCGCAGCGCTTACGGCGAGCTAATCCGACAGCAGGCTACGGTACCCAGTCCGGACTGGCGCAAGGCCGATGCGGGGGAAAGCGCAGAGGTTTATGCGCTGCGCTGCGCGGAAGCGCTGGAGCAATATTTGCAGCAGCATCATGCGCAACTGGCCGCTTTCATCATCGAGCCGCTGGTGCAGGGCGCGGCGGGCATGGCGATGTATCACCCCGTTTACCTGCAGCGCGCGCGGCAGCTTTGTACCCAATACGGGGTGCATTTGATCGCGGACGAGATTGCCGTCGGCATGGGACGAACCGGCACGATGTTTGCCTGCGAGCAGGCACCGGCGCAGAACGATTCAACCTCTTTGCCGGGCATCAATGGAATTACGCCGGACTTCCTGTGTCTGTCGAAAGGAATCACCGGCGGCTATCTGCCGCTGTCGGTAGTGATGACACGCGACGAAATTTACCGGGCATTTTACGGCGACGAGATGGCCGGCGGATTTTTGCATTCCCATTCCTATACCGGCAATCCGCTGGCCTGCCGGGCGGCGCTGGCCACGCTGGATATTTTTGCCCGCGATGACGTGCTCGCCGCGAATCGCGGCAAGGCGGCGTACCTGAACAGGATGGCTGCGCCCTTGCGTGAGCACCGCGCGGTGCGCAACTGGCGCAATACCGGCATGATTTGGGCGTTTGAAGTCGACGCGCCGCCCGGTTTTGCCCAACGCTGCTTTGCGCTGGCGCTGAAAAATGAACTGCTGTTGCGCCCGATCGGCAACACGATTTATTTCATGCCGCCGTATATAATTGACGAATCGGAGATGGATTGGCTGGTCAATCGGACCTTGCGCATCGTCGATGAATTGGGTTCATCATGAGATTCTTTTTCTTCAAGCTGTTCCTGCTTTGCCTGGTTTCTACCGGGGCGTTCGCATCCGCTTTGCCCGAGCCGGTCACGGCGGCACTCAAGCGCGCGCATATTCCACTGTCCGGCGTCAGCATCCTGGTGCAGCAGACCAGCGCGCCCAAGCCGTTGATCAGCCTGAATGCGGATCGGGCGATCAACCCGGCATCCACGATGAAACTGCTCACCACGATCGCCTCGCTGGAAACGCTGGGTCCCGCGTACCGCTGGAAGACCGAGGCGTACCTCGACGGCAGGCTGGACAACGGCGTGCTGCAGGGCGATCTGGTGTTCAAGGGATATGGCGACCCGAAACTGACGGTCGAGCAATTCTGGCTGTGGTTGCATGAGTTGCGCCAGCGCGGGCTGCGCGAGATACGCGGTGACATCGTGCTGGACCACAGTTATTTTGAGGCAGTCAAGCACGATCCGGGGAAGTTCGACGATGATCCCACACGTCCCTACAACGTCGGCCCCAACGCGCTGCTGCTCAATTTCAATGCGATCCATCTGCATCTGATCCCTGATGGCCACAAAACCAGGGCGCTGATCGAACCTGACCTGGCCGGCTATACGGTGGTCAACCGGATCACCACTTCAAGGCGGTTGCATTGCGGCGGCGAAAAAGCCTATCAGGCGCATCTGGTCGGGAACAATATCGTGCTGGAAGGCAGCATGCCCGCAGATTGCGGCGAGGAGGACGATTATTTCTCGCTGTTGCCGCAGGACAAATATTTCTTTTCGGTGTTCAGCGCATTGTGGAAGGAACTCGGCGGGACTGTACAGGGCAAGCTGCGCGACGGAGTTGTGCCTGCCGGGGCGGTTGCCTTCTCCCGGTATGTTTCGCCGCCGCTGGCTGAAGTGATACGCGACATCAACAAATTCAGCAATAACATCATGGCCCGCCAACTGTTCCTGACGCTGGGGATGGCAGGCCAATCAGATGCCGATCGGGGCAGCCTGTTGTCGGCCGGCAGCAAAGACAGCCGTGGCGACTTTCCAATGCCGCAGGCACTCGTGGCAGGTGCGCTTCAGGCAAGGCAGGAAGGCGGGGATGCCGTGGGTCCGGAAGATGCGATCACATCCCCGCCTGATGTGCCACCGCAGGCTGGCAGCGGAATGTCCGGCAATCAGCAGCCATCCGCATCCGGCATTGCTGCCGCAACCGGCGCACCTCCGGATGCGAACATCGCGCTCAGTATTGCGGTGATCCGGCAATGGCTGGCGACGCAACAGCTGCACTTCCCGGAATTGGTTCTGGATAACGGCGCCGGCCTGTCGCGCAAGGCCCGCATCAGCGCCCGGCATATCGCCGACCTGCTGCAGCGCGTGATGCACAGTCCGTTCCACGCTGAACTCGAGTCTTCCCTGCCGATACTGGGCATCGATGGAACGGTGAAAAGCCGTTTCAGGGATAGCGATATGGCCGGATATGCGCACCTCAAGACCGGCACACTGGACGGCGTGAAATCCATCGCGGGCTATGTGAGAGCGCACGACGGCAGGCAATGGATCGTGGTGTTCATCGTCAACAACCGCAACGCAGCACTGGCGGAGCCGGCGCAAAACGCGCTGATCGAGTGGCTGCAAAAGGATGCCGGATGAGCCGGTTGCAGGGATAGTCACCGTTCCGCGCAGGTATATTTATTTGCAAACATGCATCAAACAGGCGCACCATAACCAATCAAAAAGGAAATTGAAGCCATGAATAAAATCGTTGTAGCCGCGTTGTTATCCGCTTTTATCGCAACCCCCGCATTTGCGGCGGAAGGCAAAAACAGTATCGGGATCAATTATGGACTGGACCTGAATGGCGTATTCGGCGTCCAGGGGGAATTCGACATCTCTTCCTCGATGCCGAACAAGGCACCCGTTTCGCTGCAGGTGTTCTGGAAGAATTATTCGCAGTCCTACGGCACTCCTTTTGGAACTTACCAATACAGCTACAACGGACTCGGCGCGGCGGCGATCTATGACTTCGGTTCTGTGATCAAGACGAACAGCAAGATCAGACCCTATGCGGGGTTGGGCCTGATCACGCTGAATTCAACCTTTAGCGGTCCCAACAGCCCGTTCGTCGGGGCCGCAGACACCGGCGGCCTGTATGTCACGGCCGGGGCACGCTATGAACTCACGCCCCAGGTTTCTGCCGACCTGAACTACAACAATTACGGCGGATTGACGATAGGCGCGATTGTGAAATTCTAGGCGGCGCGCCTGATTCATCCGCCCGCAGCACACCGGCATACAGGCCGGGTCTGCCCAACTTGTATGCTTGCTGCTGCAATTTAACCGTGCCAATTGAAGAGGGAGACCGATCATGAAAAAATTCGCTGCTACCGTGTTGTTGTCCGCTTTCGCGGCTGCTCCGGCGCTGGCCGACAATACCGGCACGTATTATGTCGCTGCCGATGTCGGTTCGGCCACCTACAGCAACTTGCCCGGCTGGTCCAATCCCAACGTGATCCGCATCGCGGGCGGCTTTTATTTCAGCCCGGTATTTGCGGTTGAGATCGGTTATTCCATGTTTGGCGATTCGAACTACAATGATCCTTATTACGGTCCCGCGGTGATATCCGCGACTTCTTTCCAGCTTGCGGGACTGGCTGTCTTGCCGCTGAATTCGCAATTCGACCTGATCGGCAAGCTGGGGCTGGCCAGCAATGCCGAAACTTATTCGGACGCATCGAACGGATCCGGCAGCTGGACACACAGCGACCTGCTGATCGGCGTGGGCGGGCAATTCCACGTCAATTCGCAGGTCAGCGTGCGAGCACTGTTTGACAGCTATGGGAAGTTCGACAATATCATCCCGCCGATGAAAGCGACTTCTGCTTCCCTGGGCGTGGTCTACGATTTCTATTGATTCGCTTACGCAGCGGCAGTCAGGCCGGGGGAGCGCATTCGCCACCCGCGCAGCGCAAATAACAACTGTCTGGAGCAGATAACATGAAGAACATCACGCTGGCGTTGATTGCAATCGCAGGTTTTTCCGGCTTATCAACCGCATTTGCCGACACGTCCGATATCAGGGCGGCCAACAACCAGGTTGGCTTCCAGCTCGTGTCGACGCATGTTGATTACACCGAAACCGGCGATGGGACATTGGCCCCGACCGGAACGCTGGACACCGAGAAGGGACCTGTGCCCGGTTATGCGCTGGCTATCTCCACGATGCAGGATTTGTGGTTGGGCAACGACTATATTGAGGCCGAGTACGACGATGCCAGTGGCAATACGGAATATGTCGGCGGCTACCTTAACCCGCCGACGCCGTATGGTTCTGTGGTCAGTACATCAGGCGCAACATTGACGAATTACAGCGCGCGTTACGGCGCCGGCTTGATGGTGAATGACCGGTCCATGCTGACACCCTATGTTGAACTTGGTCATCACGAATGGGACAGGGGAGTAAATTCCGGTGAGATTTATACCCACAATTATTATGGGATCGGTGTGCTGGGTCAGTACTCGCCTGCCAGCAAGCTGGTGCTTTCGGCCAATGCCCTGTTCGGCAGTACGTTCGGATCGAACATCGTTGTTAATTCGGGTCCGGGCTTTAGTGGATTCTCTGGCGCACTCGGCAATTCCACCCTGTACAAAATCGGTCTGGCCGCAGATTATGCGTTTGTGCAAAACTGGCACGGAACCATCGGCGTTGATTACGCCAGTTTCAGCTATGGCATCAGCGCGCTGTATCCCGGTGTTCTAAATGGCAAAAATGTATTCTTTTGGGAACCGGACAGCAAAACCAATTACACGACGGTCAGGATCGGGCTGGGATACGGGTTCTGATCCGGATTGACGCCGAAAAAACCGGACTGGTTCCGGTTTTTTGTTGACTGAACAACTACAGCCCCAACTCACTCCACATCGCGTCCACCTTCGCTTTCACCGCCGCATCCATCACGATCGGTGTGCCCCATTCGCGCCGCGTCTCGCCGGGCCATTTGTTGGTCGCATCCAGTCCCATCTTGCCGCCCAATCCCGACACCGGGCTGGCGAAATCCAGGTAATCGATCGGCGTGTTATCCACCAGCAGCGTGTCGCGCACCGGGTCGACGCGCGTGGTGATCGCCCAGATCACTTCTTTCCACTCGCGTATGGCTATGTCGTCGTCCACCACGATGATGAACTTGGTGTACATGAACTGGCGCAGGAAACTCCAGATGCCGAACATCACGCGCTTGGCGTGCCCGGGATACTGTTTTTTGATGCTGACTACCGCCATGCGATAGCTGCACCCTTCCGGCGGCAGGTAAAAGTCCGCAATCTCGGGAAACTGTTTTTGCAGCAGCGGCACGAATACTTCGTTCAGCGCGACGCCCAGCATGGCCGGTTCGTCGGGGGGTTTGCCGGTGTAGGTGGAATGGTAGATCGGGTCGCGGCGCATGGTGATGCGCTCGATGGTGAGCACCGGGAACTTGTCCTGCTCGTTGTAGTAACCGGTGTGGTCGCCGTATGGCCCTTCCAGCGCCATCTCGTCCGGATGAATCACACCCTCCAGCACGATCTCGGCACTGGCCGGCACCTGCAGGTCGCTGCCCAGGCATTTGACCAACTCGGTCTTGCTGCCGCGCAACAATCCGGCGAACTGGTATTCGGACAGGCTGTCCGGCACAGGCGTGACCGCGCCGAGTATCGTGGCCGGATCGGCGCCGATCACCACCGCGATCGGGAACGGCTCGCCGGGATGGGTCTTCTTCCAGTCCTGAAAATCCAGCGCGCCGCCGCGCTGCGCCAGCCAGCGCAAGATGACCTTGTTCGGCGCGATCACCTGCTGGCGGTAGATGCCGAGGTTCTGGCGCGATTTGGTCGGCCCGCGCGTGACCACCAGTCCCCAGGTAATCAGCGGCGCGACATCGCCGGGCCAGCAGGTCTGGATCGGCAACTTGCCCAGATCGATTTCGCTGCCTTCCCAGACGATATCCTGACAGGGCGCACTGGATAAAATTTTCGGCGACATGGTCAGCACCTGCTTCAGTACCGGCCATTTTTCCCAGGCATCCTTCAGCCCTTTGGGCGGTTCGGGCTCCTTCAGGTAGGCAAGCAGCTTGCCCACTTCCCGCAACGCCCCGATGTTTTCCTCACCCATGCCCAGCGCGACGCGGCGCGGCGTGCCGAACAGGTTGGCCAGGACAGGCATGTGGTGGCCCGCGACATTTTCGAACAACACCGCCGGACCTTGCGCGCGCAGCACCCGGTCGCAGATCTCGGTCATTTCAAGATTTGGCGAAACCGGCACGGTGACACGCTTGAGTTCGCCGATTTTTTCCAGTTGTGCGATAAAGTCGCGCAGGTCATGGTATTTCATCGGTAAAACCTCTCTCTCTCCTCGCCCGGAGGCCTGGTTTTAAATCGTTTGTGCAGCCAGAAATACTGCTCCGGCATTTCCAGTATGCGCTGTTCGATGAATTCGTTCATGCGCCGCGTATCCGCGATGTCGTCTCCGCTCGGATAATTTTTCCAGGCCGGATAAAAGGTCAGCACATACCCTGCGCCACCCGGCAGCAGTCGCGTGATACTGGGAACCACTTTTGCCCCGGCCATCTGCGCGATGCGCGGTACCGAGGTCATGGTCGCGGCAGGTATGCCGAAGAACGGAATAAACGCGCCGTCCTTGACGCCCTGATCCTGGTCGGGAGGATAGACGAACGGCATGCCCGCACGCATTCCCTTCAGGATGGGACGCAGTCCCTGCTGGCGCGAATACAGGCGCTGGTTGCCGAAGCGGGCGCGCTTCTTCAGCAGCAGTTCGGTCAGGTAGATATTCTTCTGGTTCGCGTACATGCACACCGTGTCGGTATGTTGCGCGATCCACTGCCCGCCGGCATCCATGCCGACGAAATGCGGCGTGAGCAGGATCGCGGGTTTGCCCTGAATGGCCTCGAAATGCTCGACACCCTCGACACGGATCAGACTGCTGATGTATTCGGCGCTGGACCACCACAGGATAGTGCGCTCGATCAGGCCGCGGGCGAACATTTTGAAATGCTCGCGCAACAGTTTCGTGCGCGCCCCATCGCTCAGATCGGGGAAGCACAGTTTCAAATTGATGGCGCCCACCCTGCGGCGTTCTGCGGCGACCAGGTAAAGCAGCGAGCCCAGGCTGGTGCCGATCCACACCAGCACGCGGAACGGCAGAAAATGCATCAACCATAGAATGAAAACGCCCAGCCTGACTAGCATGACGGTTTTCCTGTTGCGGGTGGTTCTACGCCGGGCGGGACCTTGTAGCGGTTATAACTCCACAGATACTGGGCGGGCGAAAGCGCAATCACCTGTTCCAGCGCGGTATTGATCTGCAGCGGCACGGATGTTGAAAAATCCAGCTCCAGCGGCTCGAAAGTCAGCTTGTATCCTTCCCCGTGCGGCAGCCGTTCGGCATAGACCAGCAGAACGGACGCGCCACTGGAGCGGGCAAGCCGCCCGCTCAGGGTCATGGTGTACGCGGGGCGGCCAAAAAAATCCGCCCACTCGCCCTCGCCCTGACTGGGCACCTGGTCGGGCAACAAACCGATCGCCTCGCCGCGTTTCAGCGCCTTGAACAGCAGGCGCACCCCGCTCAGATCCGCGGTTGCCAGACGGGCCTTGCCGCGTTCGCGGCCACGGCGCATTACATCCTCGATCCAGGACTGCTTGGGGGAACTGTACAGGTTGGTCAGCGCCAGGTGCTGCGCTATATACAAGCTGGTGATTTCGAAACAACCCCAATGCGGGGTCAGGAAAATGATTCCCTTGCCACGTGCATGGGAAGCCTCGACATGCTCCCAGCCATTACAGATTCGCACGGTGGCACAGACCTGTTCGAACGGCCTGAGCCACACCCATGGCAACTCGACCATACCCTTGCCGGCTTCGGCGATGGTTTGCTTAAGCAATTTTGCAAAGCCGGCTTCATTGCCGGTCAGGTGTGACTGGCGCAGATTTTCCCGGGTGCGCGCGGCATATTGTTTCGACGTGGCGTAGGTAATGCGGCCGAGCAGCGCGCCCAGGCCGTGCAGCCAGCGCAGCGGCAGAATGGACAACAGGCGAAAGATCGATTTGAACAGTAATGGGGTCATCTGCGGTCAGGCGAACTATTTGATACAATGCGCGCCTTCGAATTTTCTTTGTTTGAGTTGAAAGCCATGAGTGATTATCTGTTTACGTCCGAATCCGTATCCGAGGGCCATCCCGACAAAGTAGCAGACCAGATATCCGATGCGATTCTGGACGCCATTCTAGCGCAAGACCCGTATGCGCGGGTGGCGGCGGAGACGCTGACCAACACCGGACTGGTGGTTCTGGCCGGCGAGATCACCACCACCGCGAACGTGGACTACATTACGGTGGCGCGCAATACCATCAAGCGCATCGGTTACGACAACACCGACTACGGCATCGACTACAAGGGTTGTGCGGTGCTGGTGGCGTATGACAAGCAAAGCCCGGATATTGCGCAGGGCGTCGATCGCGCATCCGATGATTACCTCAATCAGGGCGCGGGCGACCAGGGGCTGATGTTCGGCTATGCCTGCGATGAAACCCCGACGCTGATGCCGCTGGCTATCTATCTGGCGCACCGTGTTGTGGAGCGCCAGGCGGAATTGCGCCACGACGGGCGTTTGCCGTGGCTGCGCCCGGATGCGAAATCGCAGGTGACGATACGTTATCTGGACGGCAAGCCGCATTCCATCGACACCGTGGTGCTGTCGACCCAGCATGCGCCCGAGATGACGCTGGCCCAGATCCGCGAAGCCGCGATCGAGGAGATCATCAAGCCGATGCTGCCCAAGGAGCTGATCAAGGGAAATATCAACTATCTGGTCAACCCGACCGGACGCTTCGTCATCGGCGGCCCGCAGGGCGATTGCGGACTGACCGGACGCAAAATCATCGTCGATACCTACGGCGGCGCGGCTCCGCACGGCGGCGGCGCGTTCTCCGGCAAGGATCCGTCCAAGGTGGACCGTTCGGCTGCCTATGCCAGCCGCTATGTCGCGAAGAACATCGTCGCGGCCGGATTGGCGACCAGGTGTCTGGTGCAGATATCTTATGCAATCGGCGTGGCCAAACCGACCAGCATCATGGTGGACACCTTTGGAACCGGCAAGATATCCAACGAGAAGATGACCGAGCTGGTGCTCAAACATTTCGACCTGCGTCCCAAGGGTATCGTGCAGATGCTCGATCTGTTGCGCCCGATCTATGAAAACACGGCGGCCTATGGCCACTTCGGACGCGAAGAACCGGGCTTCACCTGGGAAGCCACGGACAAAGCGGCCGAGCTGCGGAATGATGCAGGAAACTAAGTCACCCCAGCGTCGATAATCCACTTGCGAACAATACAATCGCTGCAAGTGCGGTTTTCTTTTCGGTTATGATTGGATCATGCTAAAGCGTATCCATGTAGAACAGTTGCGCATCGGTATGCATGTGCATGAGCTGTGCGGTTCATGGATGGATCACCCATTCTGGCGCAAAGGGTTTCTGCTCGACAATCCCAAAGACCTGCAGACTATCCTATCCACCGGCATCAAGGAGGCATGGATCGACACATCCAAAGGACTCGATATCCAGGGTGGTGTGGATGAAGAAGCCATAGAAGCCGAAGTCGATACCACGCTTATAAAAGCCGATCCGGCCGGAAAAAGGGAGCAGCGTATCGACACCGCCCAGGAGGCAGCCCGGGCCGTCATGGTCTGTGCCAAGTCCAGGCAGGCGGTCACCTCGATGTTCAATGAAGCCCGCATGGGGAAGGCCCTGGATGCCGAAGATGCGCTGCCCATCGTGGAAGAAATTTCCGCCTCGGTGCTGCGCAATCCGGGCGCGCTGATCGGCCTGGCGCGACTGAAAGACAAGGATGATTACACCTATATGCATTCTGTCGCCGTGTGCGCGCTGATGGTGGCGCTGGCGCGGCGACTGGGGTTGGAGGATGAACAGGTCCGCCAGGCGGGCATGGCAGGCTTGCTGCATGATGTCGGCAAGATGATGATACCGCTGGAGATACTTAACAAGCCGGGCAAGTTGACCGACGCCGAATTCGATCTGGTAAAAAGCCATCCCGTCGAGGGCCATAAGATGTTGCTGGAAGGCAGTGGCATCAGCGATATCGCACTGGATGTCTGCCTGCATCACCACGAAAAGGTGGACGGCAAGGGTTATCCGGACCGGCTAACGAATGAGCAGATCAGCCTGTATGCCAAGATGGGCGCAGTATGCGATGTGTATGATGCGATTACTTCCGACCGCCCATACAAGAAGGGCTGGGAACCGGCCGAATCGATACGCAAGATGGCGGAGTGGAGCGCGGGAAATTACGATCCGGTCATATTCCAGGCATTTGTGAAAAGTATCGGCATCTACCCGGTTGGTTCGTTGGTGAGGCTGGAATCGAATCGGCTGGCCGTGATCATCGAACAGACCGACAAATCGCTTCTAACGCCAAAAGTAAAAGTGTTTTTCTCGATCAAGTCCAATGGGCGCATCGTCCCGGAAATTCTGGATTTGTCCAAACCAGGATGCAAGGACAGGATTGTTTCAAACGAGAGCCACGAAAAATGGGACATTCCCGATCTCAACGAGATATGGAGCGGCTTGTCCGATCCGTCCTGGTAGGATTTAGCGAAATTCATCTTTTGCGCTATAATCTGCGCCCTCCGAGGGGTGCTGCAGCGGGGCTGGATACAGTCCCCCGTCAGGCTCGGAACCAGTGTTCAACGATGCAACCGCACCCATTCATTAACCACTTATGAATGGAGCAACGCATGAACGCGACTGAAAAAAAATTCACCGATTACAAGATCGCCGATATGTCCCTGGCTGCATGGGGACGCAAGGAACTCGCCATTGCCGAAATCGAAATGCCCGGCCTGATGGCGATACGCAAGGAATTTTCGGCCACCCAGCCATTGCGCGGCGCGCGCATCACCGGCTCGCTGCACATGACCATCCAGACCGGTGTGCTGATCGAGACGCTGACCGCACTGGGCGCCGAAGTGCGCTGGGCATCGTGCAATATCTATTCGACTCAGGATCATGCCGCCGCCGCCATCGTTGCGACCGGCGTGCCGGTGTTCGCCTACAAGGGTGAAACGCTGACCGAATACTGGGACTACACCCACCGCATTTTCGAATGGGCGGACGGCGGCCACTCCAACATGATCCTGGACGATGGCGGCGATGCTACCCTGCTGCTGCACCTGGGCGCGCGCGCCGAGAAAGACGTATCCCTGTTGAACAATCCCGGTTCGGAAGAAGAGACCTGTCTGTTCGCTTCGATCAAGGCCAGGCTGGCAACCGACAAGACCTGGTATTCGACGCGTCTTGCCGCGATCAAGGGCGTTACCGAGGAAACCACCACCGGCGTGCATCGCTTGTACCAGATGCACGAGCGCGGCGAACTGAAGTTCCCGGCGATCAACGTGAACGACTCAGTCACCAAATCCAAGTTCGACAACCTGTACGGCTGTCGCGAATCGCTGGTCGATGCGATCAAGCGCGCCACCGACGTGATGGTGGCGGGCAAGATTGCCGTGGTCGCCGGTTATGGCGACGTCGGCAAGGGCTCGGCCCAGGCACTGCGCGCTCTGTCCGCGCAGGTGTGGGTGACCGAGATTGATCCGATCTGCGCGCTGCAGGCCGCGATGGAAGGCTACCGTGTCGTGACCATGGATTATGCCTGCGAGCACGGTGACATCTTCGTCACCTGTACCGGCAACTACCATGTCATCACCCACGCGCACATGCAGAAGATGAAGAACCAGGCCATCGTGTGCAACATCGGCCACTTCGACAACGAGATCGACGTCGCCTCGCTGAAGCAATACCAGTGGGACAACATCAAGCCGCAGGTCGACCACGTGATTTTCCCTGACGGAAAACGTATCCTGTTGCTGGCCGAGGGACGCCTGGTGAATCTGGGCTGCGGGACCGGCCATCCTTCCTACGTGATGTCGTCTTCGTTCGCCAACCAGACCATCGCGCAGATTGAACTATTTACCCGCAACCGGGACTATCCTGTCGGTGTGTACACTTTGCCCAAGCATCTGGACGAAAAGGTCGCGCGTTTGCAACTGACCACGCTGAATGCGCAACTGAGCACGTTGACCGACCAGCAGGCTGCTTACATCAGCGTGCCCAAGGAAGGTCCCTACAAGGCCAACCACTACCGCTATTAATAGCATATGACCACTGCACGCAAT
>DATKVR010000105.1:0-17307 GCA_035529955.1 Gallionella sp. | reverse complement strand
GCGACACGTCCGATGTCGTTGCGCCCGAGGTCGATCAGCATCAGGTGCTCGGCCAGCTCTTTCGGATCGGCCAGCAGCTCTTCCGCGAGTTCTGCATCCTGCTGCAGCGATTTGCCGCGCGGACGGGTTCCGGCGATCGGGCGCACGGTGACTGAATCGCCCTCGAGTCGCACCAGTATCTCGGGAGACGCACCGACCACATGATGGTCGCCCATGTCGTAATAAAACATGTATGGGGACGGGTTGACGCTGCGCAAAGCGCGATACAGCGACAGTGGCGCGGCGGGGAAAGGCTGCGCCATGCGTTGTGACAACACCACCTGCATGATGTCGCCATCGAAAATGTAGCGCTTGGCCTTTTCAACAGCCTGCTTGAACGCGGCCTCGCCGAATTCGGAATGCGTTTCTCCCCCGTGGGTTGCGGGCGCATGCGGGATATGCACCGGCAAACGCATCTTGCCGAGCAGTTCGTGCAGCCGTTTGCGCGCCAGTTCATAGGCGTCTTCCTGTTCCGGATTGGCATAGACAATGAACGTGAGCTTGCCGGACAGGTTGTCGATCACCGCGAGCTGTTCGGTGAGCATCAGCAGGATGTCGGGCGTGCCGATTGCATCGTGTTTCTGAACTTTGGCCAGCCGTGGTTCGATATACCGTATCGTTTCATAGCTGAAGTAACCGGCCAGTCCGCCGGTAAAGCGCGGCAGATCGGGCAAAGGCGCGACCTTGAAGCGCGACTGGTATTCGCTGATGTAGTCCAGCGGATTCTCGACGTCGTGGGTAGTTTCAGTGTCCTTGTGCGTCAGCGTCACCCGTTTGCCGCGCACCGTGATGCGCGTGTCGGCAGGAAGTCCGATGAAGGAATAACGCCCGAAGCGTTCACCGCCCTGCACCGATTCGAGCAGGTAGGAGAACGGCCGGTTGGCGAGCTTCAGGTACAGCGACAGCGGCGTGTCGAGATCGGCAAAGGTTTCCGCAACCAGGGGGATGCGGTTATAGCCCTGCTCGGCAAGCGCGTTGAATTCGTATTGTGTAATGGGGTGCGGCATTAATAACCTCCGTTGGTACGATTGGAAACTGCGACGGAACCGTGTCCCGTCAAACCCGGCAATGCGGTTAGCACCATCGCCAGGCGGCGGTTTCTTTCGGATAGCGGAAGTTATGCGGTTTCATGATCAGACGTGTTTAATGAGCGGTAAAGCGCCGGACAGGTCGGGAATGACCGCATCCAGGAACAGGCTGTCGACCGGTTCGCCGTGATTGTAGCCGTAGGGTACGCAGAACACCGGGCAGCCCGCGGCCCGTGCGGCGACGGTGTCGTTGAGTGAATCGCCGATCAGCAGCAGTTTTTCGACCGGTATGCCGAAAAATTTTGCCGCATGCAGCAGCGGCATCGGATGGGGCTTCTTTTCCGCAAGCGTGTCCCCCGACAGCACGATCTCGAAATATTTTGCCAGACCGGTACCCTTCAGCAATGGCTCGGTGTAGCGCGCCAGTTTGTTGGTGATGCAACCCAGGCGGAAACCCGCCGCCTGCATCGCGTCCAGCCCCTCGATCACGCCGCCGAACGGTTTGCTGTTCAACAGCAACTCGGTGTAATGCTTTTCGAAAATGGGCATGGCGTGCTCGAACAGCGCGGCATCCGGCGTGGCGTGCATGTCGCCGGTCAGCGCGCGCTTCACCAGCCAGCTGATGCCGTTGCCGATGTAGCTCATCAGCAATTCCTGCGACACCTCGGTGTATTCCATGTCACGCAGCATGAGGTTGGCCGCTTCCGTCAGTTCCGGGGCGGTATGCAGCATCGTCCCATCGAGATCGATGACGATGGCCGAGATGTCCAGCGGGAAGTGTACCGGTTCCATCACTGTTTCACCTTCGCCAGTTCGGCACGGAGTTCGCCGACGACGGTGTCATAACGGTTTTTGTCATTTTCGTTGCGTTTGCTGAATATCGCGGAACCGGCCACAAACGTATCCACGCCGGCTTCCGCAACTTCGCGAATGTTGGCCGGGCCGACGCCGCCGTCGATCTCCAGGCGGCAGTTGTATTTGCCGGCATCGATCATCTTGCGCACCGCGCGTGCCTTGTCCAGCACGTAAGGGATGAATTTCTGCCCGCCGAAACCGGGGTTCACCGACATCAGCAACACCATGTCCAGCTTGGGCAGGGTGTATTCCAGAATCTCAAGAGGCGTGGCCGGGTTGAACACCAGGCCGGCCTTGCAACCGCTTTCCTTGATCAGGCCGATGGTGCGGTCGATGTGTTCGGAAGCCTCGGGGTGAAAGGTGATGTAGGTCGCGCCTGCCTTGGCGAAATCGGGAATGATGCGGTCCACCGGCTTGACCATCAGGTGCACGTCAATCGGCGCGGTCACACCGTGCTTGCGCAGTGCTTCGCAGACCAGCGGACCGATGGTCAGGTTGGGAACATAATGGTTATCCATCACATCGAAGTGCACGATGTCGGCGCCGGCGGCAAGGACATTGTCGACTTCCTCGCCCAGTCTGGCGAAATTTGCAGAAAGAATGCTCGGGGCGATCTGGTACATGAGGTGTCCTTAGGCGTAGGTTGAAATAAGTTTGGAGGCGCGTATTCTATCCGATAGTTCATCGGCCGAATACTTGAGATGCTACAGCCTATGTGGCCGAGACCCTGGCACATGGAAACGGTTGTGACGATGGGAATGGCTGAAGCATCCAGCTATGTGCGCCACCGTACTGACCGGGCCCGATCCGTAGACTAAATTGACAGCCATTGGGGTGACCCTGGTTGCAAACAAGGAGAAACGAAATGACCGACGCTAATCACCTGATGCGGAAAAATATTATGGAATATGAAACACGCATAAAGCATTTTGACGAGCTTATTGCGCGTGCCGAAAAAGGTGTCGGCACAGGCCCCGAACATGTGGAGGCCGCGGATAGTTTGGCAAGTCTGAAACAGCAGCGCGACAAGTTCGCCATTTGGCTGGACGAACTCCGGCTGAAGACACTGGAAAACTGGCGCGTGGATGAAATCGAGAAAGCCGGTCCCATGGGTATTTGGGATGCGGTTGGCCAGCAACTGGAGAAACTGGTCGAGCGTATTGAACGCTAAGGAACCACTGATCAAGTCCCGCATGGCCGCGGTTCATGATGGACTTGATCAGAGGTTCCCTAATGAATCATTCGGGGACGACTATATGCTGGTGACATTTACAACCAAAGCCTATGCCGATATCACCATGTTCGGCGATGTCGCGCTTGCCATGCTGAAAATGATGGGGCACAGCGCAACCGTGCCCGGCGCGATCCGGGCGGAAGATGTTCCGGCAGCGCTGGGCCGCTTGACAGCCGCTGTCAATGCGGGGGCATCCGCGCCGCCGCATGCTGACAAGGATGCGGATGAACCCGCGGTGAGCACGTCGCATCGCGCGCTGCCTTTGATGAATTTGCTTGCCGCCGCCGCAAAAGACGGCCGTGACGTAATGTGGAAATAATTGGCCGGTAGATTACGCATGGTACCGAATCTCAATATGCAGGTTAACCAGATTCAATAAATTGAATTCATTGGGCAACACGATACGGCGTTGGCAGATGCGCAGGATGCTGCGACACCATCCCATCCCCCACCATATCTGGCGCGGGGTGACGCGAAAGATTGCAGTGTTGCGCGAGCTGGACGCAGTGCAAATGTCGCATCTGCGCGAACTGACGACATGGTTCCTGCATAACAAGGCGGTAAATGGCGCGCAGGGACTGGAAGTGACGTTGGCCATGCGCGTTGCGGTGGCGGCCCAGGCCTGTTTGCTGATTCTGAATCTGGATATCGATTGCTTTGATGATTGGGTCGAAGTCATCCTCTATCCCGGTGCGTTCCGGGTCAATCATGAGCAGCGCGATGCCATCGGCCTGGTACATAACGATGCCAATGTTTTAAGCGGCGAGGCATGGTTGCGCGGACCGGTGATCTTGTCATGGGATGACGTGGAACGCGATACTTATCATGGTCAGCCCGGACATCATGTCGTGTTGCACGAGTTTGCGCACAAGCTGGACGGCCTTAACGGTGTGGCGAACGGCCTGCCGCCATTGCGCCGCGGCATGAGCCGAAAAAGATGGGGCGAGGATTTCAGCGCCGCCTATGACGGCCTGTGTTTGCAAGTGGCTGCGGGGAAATCATCCTGCATCAATCCTTATGCCGCCACCAGCCCGGCAGAATTTTTTGCAGTGGCGTGCGAGTATTTTTTTACCGCGCCGGAGCAGCTGAAAAAATGCTATCCCGGCGTTCACAGGCAACTGGCATTGTTTTATCGCCATGTTCCGGAGGGATAAGACAAGAAAATCGATTCTTGCTTTTTTATCGACCGGTATAGCAAGTGAGCGTACCGTAATTTCTTTGCAGGGGGAACCGAGCAGATGGAATTCAAGGACTACTACAAGACCCTGGGTGTTGCGCGTGGCGCGACCCAGGACGAGATCAAACGCTCCTATCGCAAGCTGGCCCGCAAATATCATCCCGATGTCAGCAAGGAAGCCGATGCCGAGGCGCGATTCAAAGAGCTGGGCGAAGCCTATGAGGTGCTTAAGGACGCGGAGAAACGCGCGGCTTACGATCAACTCGGCGCCAATTACAAAGGCGGGCAGGAGTTCCGCCCGCCGCCGGACTGGAACGCGGGCTTCGAGTTCAGTGGCGGCGGTTTCAGTGCGGGCGATGGCGGAGACTACAGCGATTTCTTTGCATCCCTGTTCGGCCGGGATTTCCGCCCCGGTGGACCCGGTCACGCGCAGCCTCATGCAAAAGGCGAGGATCACCACGCCAGGATCCTCATCGATCTGGAGGACACCTATCGCGGTGCGACCCGCACCATCACGCTGCGGGTTCCCGCAGTGGACGCACAGGGCCATGTCATCACCAGAGAGCGTGTGCTCAACGTAACCATCCCCAGGGGCATACGCGAAGGCCAGCACATTCGTCTCAGCGGACAGGGCAGTACTGGCAGGGGGGAGGGCACTGCGGGGGACCTGTATCTGCAGGTCGAATTTCGGGCACACCCGATTTATCGCGTCGATGGCCGCGATCTCTATCTCGACTTGCCGGTCACGCCGTGGGAAGCGGCGCTGGGCGCAACAGTCAAAGTGCCGACACTCGGCGGTATCGTGGAACTGAAAATACCGGAAGGCTCCGCATCGGGTCGCAAAATGCGGCTGAAGGGACGCGGCTTCCCGGGTGAACCGCCCGGAGATTGTTATGCGATATTGACGATCGCGTTGCCCCCGGCAGATACCCAGGCCGCCAAAGAGTTGTATCAAAAAATGAAAAATGAACTTAACTTCAATCCGCGCACCAAACTGGGAGTGTGAGAAATGAATACTGAAAAGAGCACGCCACAATTTGCAATATGCATATTGGAAGAACAAACCCAGCTGACGCTGACCGATCTGTGCCGCGCCTGCGCCGTTCATGATGAACAGATCATTGCGCTGGTGGATGCCGGTGTATTGGAAACGCAGGGCCGGGAACCGGATCGCTGGCGTTTCGGCGGTGCCAGCCTGCACCGTGCCAGGAGGGTCTTGCGGCTGCAACACGATCTTGATATTGATCTTGCCGGAGCGGCATTGGCGCTGGAATTGCTGGAAGAAATCGATACGTTGAGGGCGCGGCTGCGGGCGATGGGTGGAACGTACTGAACCATGAATCGCGCTGAATAAATACTTTTCCGTCGGCATGCCGGCAGTGGTGTTCGATGAACTGGTGCAGTCCGTGCTATCCGCTGCGCCCGATTAACTAATTAACCAAGGAGCTCAGATGCAACTAGGCATGATCGGATTGGGAAGAATGGGAGCCAGTTTGGTACGGCGCTTGAACAAAGATGGACATCACTGCGTCGTATACGATGTAAATACCGCAGCGGTGAAAAAGCTTGCGGTCGGTGAAGTTCAGGGTGCCGCCTCGCTGGCCGAGCTGGTCGCCAAGCTGGCCAAACCGCGCGCGGTCTGGGTGATGGTTCCCGCCGGCGTGGCGGGCAAGACAATCGAGGAACTGGCCTCGCACATGGATGCCGGTGACATCATCATCGACGGCGGCAACAGCTACTACCGCGACGATATCCTCAGGGCGAACGCACTCAAGGCTCGTGATATACATTACGTCGATTGCGGCACCAGCGGCGGTGTGTTCGGCGAGGAACGCGGTTTCTGTCTGATGATCGGCGGCGAGGGCAAGATCGTCAAACACCTGGATCCGATCTTCGTGAGCATTGCACCCGGTGTCGAGTCGGCGGAACGCACCTCGGGCAAAAAGGGTAGACCCGGCCCCGCGGAACACGGGTATCTGCATTGCGGCCCGACCGGTGCCGGCCACTTCGTCAAGATGGTCCACAACGGCATCGAGTATGGCCTGATGGCGGCCTATGCCGAGGGGATGAACATTCTGCACAACGCCAATGCCGGCAATCGCACGCGTGAAAGCGATGCCGAGACCACGCCGATGCGTGACCCGGAGTATTACCAATATGAGCTGGACCTGCCGCAGATCGCGGAGGTGTGGCGGCGCGGCAGCGTGATCTCGTCATGGCTGCTGGATCTGACCGCGGCGGCACTGGCCGAGGATGCCGATCTGGGCGGATTTTCGGGCCGGGTGTCGGATTCGGGCGAGGGACGCTGGACGGCATTGGCTGCCATCGACGAAGGCGTGCCGGCCCCGGTTATCAGCGCGGCACTGTTCGAACGTTTTTCCTCGCGCGGCAATGCCGATTATGCCGACAGGCTATTGTCCGCGATGCGCAAGGAATTCGGCGGACATGACGAGAAAAAGAAATGAGCGCCGTGACGGGAAAAGTGCATAGCCGCTCGACATCGGCCGATGCGCTGGTGGTCTTCGGTGTGACTGGCGACCTCGCCCACAAGATGGTCATTCCCGCGCTCTACGCGATGGTCAAGAGCGGCGCGCTCAAGGTGCCGGTGATCGGCGTAGCCTCCTCGAAGTGGAGCCTGGCGCAACTGCGCAGGCACGCGAAAGACAGCATCAAACAGGCCGGCAAGATCGACGACAAGGGCGCACTCGACCATCTTCTTTCGCTGCTCAGCTATGTGGATGGCGATTACAACGACCCGGCCACGTTCACGGCGCTCAAGCAGGCTCTGGGCAAGGCCAAGCGCCCGGCACATTATCTTGCCATTCCACCGTCGCTGTTCGCCACGGTGATCAAAAATCTCGGTGCCGCCGGCCTGGCCGATCAGGCGCGCGTCATCGTTGAAAAGCCGTTCGGACGCGACCTGGCTTCGGCCCGGGCGCTCAATAAAGTCGCGCTGTCGGTGTTCGAGGAGGACTCGATTTTCCGCATCGACCATTATCTCGGGAAGGAGGCGATCATGAATATCCTCTATTTCCGTTTCGCCAATTCCTTCCTCGAGCCGATCTGGAACCGCAACTGCGTGGCCAGCGTACAGATCACGCTGGCGGAGGAATTCGGCGTGAAAGGCCGCGGCGCATTTTACGAAAGCGCGGGTTGCCTGCGTGACGTCATACAGAATCATTTGTTCCAGATCGTTGCGCTGCTTGCCATGGAGCCGCCGGCATTCCAGGGCTATGGCGCCGTGCACAGCGAGAAAGCCAAGGTGTTCCAGGCCATGCGCCCCCTGAAACCGGAAGACGTGGTGCGCGGCCAGTACGCCGGCTACCGCAAGGAAACGGGTGTGGCCAAGGACTCGGATGTCGAGACGTTTTGTGCGATGCGGCTGTTCGTCGATTCGTGGCGCTGGGAGGGCGTACCGTGGTATCTGCGTTCCGGCAAATGCCTGGCTAACACCGCGGCCGAGGTTCTGGTGGAGCTGAAGCCGCCACCGCAAAGATTGTTCGACGATTCGGCACCGGTGGACGGACACGCCAATTATCTGCGCTTCCGGCTCTCTCCCAACACCGCCGTTGCCCTCGCCGCACGGGTCAAACGTGCCGGCAAGGAATTCGTCGGCGACCAGCGCGAACTCTACCTGCTGGATGAACAGTCGGACATTGAGTCTCCCTATGAACGGCTGCTGGGCGATGCCATTGCCGGCAACGGTGCGTTGTTCACCCGCGAGGACGCAGTCGAGGCGGCATGGGTAGTGGTCGATTCGGTACTTGACAGCCCGGGCCCTGTTTATTCCTACAAGCCCGGCAGCTGGGGGCCGAAACAGGCCGATGCGCTGATCGCTACAGACGGAAGCTGGCACAACCCGGTACTGGTGAAGGAGAAATAATGAAAGCCGCACAACAACTGCACGATCTCGGCCAGAGTCTCTGGCTGGACAACATCACGCGCGGGCTGCTGACCAGCGGCACACTGGCCCGTTATATCAGCGAGCTTTCGGTGACCGGGCTGACCTCCAATCCGACGATCTTCGAACATGCGATCAAGAATAGTGATTTTTACGATGATGCAATCCGCAAAAAAGCGCTCGCGGGCAAGTCGGGCGAGGAATTATTCTTCGAACTTGCGCTGGAAGATTTGATTCAGGCCGCCGATCTTTTTCGTCCGGTTCATGATGCCACCGGCGGTGTCGACGGCTGGGTCTCGCTGGAGGTGTCGCCTTTGCTCGCCGACGACACCGCCGCAACGATCAAGGCGGCTGCCCAGCTTCATGCGCGTGCGCAACGCCCCAATCTGTTCATCAAGATTCCGGGAACGCGCGCAGGCATTCCGGCGATCGAAGAATCGATCTTTGCGGGTGTACCGGTGAACGTCACGCTGCTGTTCTCGCGCGAGCACTACGTCGCGGCAGCCGAAGCATACATGCGCGGCATCGAGCGGCGCATCGCCGCCGGACTGGATCCGAAGATTGGTTCCGTAGCTTCGATTTTCGTCAGCCGCTGGGACGTAGCCGTCAAGGACAAGGCCCAGGGTGAATTCCGCAACAACCGTCTGGGCATCGCTATCGCAATGCGCACCTACACCGCCTACCGCGATTTGCTGGCATCAAAGCGCTGGCAGAAACTGGCCGCTTCAGGTGCGCAGCCGCAACGCCTGCTGTGGGCCAGCACCGGTACCAAGGACCCCGCAGCTTCAGATACCCTGTACGTCGAAGCGCTGGCTGCCCCGGATACGGTTGATACCATCCCCGAAAAGACACTGCTCGCTTTCGCCGATCACGGCAAGGTAAAGAACGTACTGCCGTTTGATGAAGGTCATGCCGAAACGGTGGAAGCGGTCATCGCGGAATTCACCCGCGAGGGCGTCGACGATGAAGCGCTTGCTGCCAAACTGCAACGTGAGGGCGCGCAATCGTTCGCAAAATCATGGAACGATTTGATTGCATGCATCGCGACCAGGACAGTGGAATTGACGAAGTAATATCAGGCAAATTTTGAAGGTTGGCAATCTACTTGTTTGATGATGTCTGCCCTGATCGGGCATTGTGCCTGTCAACACGGAAAAAGATGTCCATGAAACATTATATCGATGCCTTATATGACTTCCTGGACTGTATCGGTTAAATGCATCCGGGTTAACGTGATCGTCAAACCTGCTCGCAAGAATTGACCGTGACACGAGCGACTCATAATTAATCAATTTTTGAAAGGACTGGCGATGAATTCACAGGAAGTCATAGACACCGCGAAGATGCCGGCAAGCTATGCAGCGTTGTGCCGGGAAGCCGGACTGGTTCCCATAGGAGGCACGGAAGTGCTGATCGAAGTCACGGTCGCATGAAAGCAAACACGTCCAATACCCTGCGCCTGTACCTCATTCGGCACGGTGAAACCGAGTGGTCGCTCTCCGGACGACACACCGGTCGCACCGACCTTCCGTTGACCCAGACCGGCGAGGACGAGGCGTGTGAACTTGGCAAACACCTGTTGGACATCCCGTTTGTACATGTGCTGGCCAGTCCGCTCAAGCGCGCACTGCAAACCTGCGAGTTGGCGGGTCTGGATAAAATTCCGGAAATAGAACCCGACCTTGCCGAATGGGACTATGGCGATTACGAAGGACAGCGTTCTGTGGATATCCTCAAGGAACGGCCGGATTGGAATGTTTATCGGGACGGTTGTCCTCGCGGTGAAATGCCCGCCCAAGTTTCCGCTCGAGCTGATCGGCTTATCGCCCGCCTGCGCAAGCTGGACTCCAATATCGCACTCTTTGCACACGGCCAGATCGGCAGTGTCCTGGCTGCGCGCTGGATCGGATTGACAGTGGCCGATGCGCAGCATTTCATGTTCGGCACGGCATCGCTCAGTATTTTTGCCTTCGACCCCCACCACCCGGCCGTGCCGGTTATCGCATTGTGGAATGCAGACTCTCGGGGAATATTCAACACCGTCACATCTCATCCCGCCGGCGGCACCATGACGGCTAATGAACGGTCACTTGAACGCTGGGAAAACGAGGGAGGAGAAATCCCGCAGCTCACACCGAGCCGGGAAAACAGCATCGCGCCACTCACCACGCTCGCGGCATGGCAGGCACTCGCAGCCCATCAAACCAAAGTCCGGGAACTGCATCTGCGCAAGCTCTTCACGGACGATCCAGCGCGCGGCGAGCGCATGACGGTTGAAGCCGTCGGCATCTACTTCGACTATTCGAAACACCGCATCACCGACGAGACACTCAGGCTGCTGTTGCAATTGGCGGAGGAGTCCGGCCTGCGGTCCCGCATCGATGCCATGTTTCGGGGCGAGAAGATCAACGTCACGGAGAAGCGGGCCGTCCTGCACGTGGCCCTGCGCACCCCCAAAGGGCAATCCATCTTCGTCGACGGCGTAGACGTCGTGCCCCGGGTCCACGCCGTGCTCAACCAGATGGCCGACTTTTCCGCGCGGGTGCGCAGCGGGGAGTGGAAGGGACACACCGGCAAGCCGATCCGCAACGTCATCAATATCGGCATCGGCGGGTCTGACCTGGGGCCGGTGATGGCGTACGAGGCATTGCGGCATTACAGCCAGCGCGACCTGACCTTCCGCTTTATCTCCAACATTGACGGCACCGATTTCGCCGAGGCTACCCGCGACCTCGATGCCGAAGAGACGCTGTTCATCATTTCGTCGAAAACATTTTCCACGCTCGAGACGATGACCAATGCGCACACAGCCCGCGACTGGGCCCTCAAGACGTTGAAACATCCCGCTGCCATTGCCCGGCATTTCGTGGCGGTCTCGACCAATGACGCGGAGGTGGCCAGGTTCGGCATCGACACGGCAAACATGTTCGAGTTTTGGGATTGGGTCGGCGGGCGGTACTCAATGGACTCGGCGATCGGGCTCTCGACGATGATCGCCATTGGCGCCGAACATTTTCGCGCCATGCTCGACGGTTTTCACCAGATGGACGAACATTTCCGCACCGCCCCATTCGAGCGCAACCTGCCGGTGCTGATGGGGTTGCTGGGCCTCTGGTATAACAATTTCTTTGCTGCCCAGACAGCAGCAGTGCTTCCATACGAACAGTACTTGAAGCGCTTCCCGGCTTACCTACAGCAGCTGACCATGGAGAGCAATGGCAAGCACGTCACGCTCGACGGGATGGGAGTTGGCTACCAGACCGGGCCGATCTACTGGGGGGAACCGGGCACCAACGGCCAGCATTCCTTCTACCAACTGATACATCAGGGGACCAAGCTCATTCCCTGCGACTTCATCGGATTCGTTCAGCCGCTTAATCCCCTCGGGCAGCACCACGACATGTTGCTGGCCAACATGTTCGCCCAGGCAGAGGCGCTGGCCATCGGTAAAACACCGCAACAGGTTCGTGCCGGGGGTACCCCCGCATCACTGGTGCCGCACCAGACTTTTGAGGGCAACCATCCGTCCAGCACGATCCTGCTGGAGCGGCTGACACCGACGGCGCTGGGGAAGCTCGTTGCACTGTACGAACACAGCGTCTTCACTCAGGGGGCCGTGTGGCAAATCGACTCATTTGACCAATGGGGAGTCGAGCTTGGGAAAGCGCTTGCCGTAAATATAATCCACGAACTTGACCCTGAACTTGACACTGTGACCAAAGGCCATCTCAAGCACGACAGCTCAACCAACACGTTGATCCGGCGCTACAGAAGAACCAGGGAGCGGTTGCATGAACAATAAATCCAGTGCGCCTGTATCCCTTGTGCCGGGTATGGTCCTATGCATGGGATGATTTAACGCGGCATTCACATTTTCTGACATTCTCCCCGCTGATTTCTTGTTTTACGAAGCTGCCGCGCACAGTGAGGAGTTCAAGATGTACTTGGCGGGTAAATTTCCGACCAACCCATTTCATGTCACTCGGGATGATTGGCCGCGGAAATTTTACAATCCGCAAGCGCGCCGCACGCATTGGACTTGATCCATCTTTCGATGTCGCAACAAATCTCAGCCTATCTCATAGCCCGGCATGGCAGGCCGGGATTTGCCGAGCTCAGCTCCTGTTTTTACCATCCTTGATGAGCTGCTTGCGGATAGATTCCAGCTCTTGCCGGCGCTTCGCAGTGGTCTTGGGATACGCCATCTTAAGTTCATTGAACGTATCAAGGACAATTTGGGAAACAATCAACCGCGCATTATTCTTGTCATCGGCCGGTACCACATACCAGGGTGCATCAGCCGTACTGGTGGCACTCAGGCATTCCTCAAAGGCCTTCATGTACTGGTTCCAGAATTTCCGTTCCTGAATATCCGCGAGGCTGAACTTCCAGTTTTTGTCGGGCTCATCGATGCGGTCGAGAAAGCGCTTGCGCTGCTCCTCTTCCGAAAGGTGCAGGAAGAACTTGATGATCCGTGTGCCGTTGCGGTGCAGATGCTTCTCCATGTCAACGATGGAGCGATAGCGCTCCGTCCAGATGGTCTCCTCATTCACCAGCCGATCCGGAATATTCTGTGCTTGCAGTATCTCCGGGTGCACGCGCACGATCAGCACTTCCTCGTAATACGAGCGGTTGAAGATGCCGATCCGGCCCCGTTCCGGTAATACCTGAGTGGAGCGCCACAGAAAATCATGCTCCAGCTCCTCGGCACTCGGGTGCTTGAAACTGAACACCTGGCAACCCTGCGGATTGACGCCCGACATCACGTGACGGATGGCGCCATCCTTGCCGGCCGCATCCATCGCCTGAAAGATCAGCAACACCGCATAGCGGTTGGACGCATAGTGCAGGCGTTGCAGATCACTTAGTTCCTCCACGTGTTCTTCAAGGTGTTTTTTGTAATTCTTTTTCGACTTGTACACGGGTTTCACCTGCGTCGGCCACTTGTCCAGCTTGACCTGTTCGCCCTGCGCAACGCGGAAATCCTTCGATTTGATTTTCATCTTCATCCTTTCGATCATGTTAGACGTGTTGTTCGCATCTGTTTATTTGTCAGGTTTATCCTTCCGGCTCTCCCGTTCTGCTTTCTCCAATTCCTCAACGGCTTGAACCTCTTGGCGTCCCAGGTCCTCGTAGAGTTGATGGACGCGCTTGACGAGTTGCGGCGTCAAATCAGACGGGGCTGCGGCTTTGGCTTCCGGCTTGGGGTCGGAAGTCTTGGGTCGGGCGGCACCGGGTTCCGTCAGGGGAATTCCTTCCGTCTTTGCGATACCCCTGGTGGCGTGAGTCAAGGGGCGATCGTGCGGGCGCTCGGCGATCCCGAGACGAGTGAATACGGGAACCTTCACCAAATCCAGGACGAATGCGAACGCAGCCGCCGCCGCAAGCGTGCCCGCCACCACCAGGGGCGGCAAGGATGTCATTGCGATTCCGCCGACGGCCAATGTCGAAGCGATCACGATATCGGCAACGGACGACACCACAAGCCAGAGGCTGGGACGAGTGCCCCACAGGTGCCGGCGTTCGCGAATGGCATAGATCGTCGCCTGGCTGCCGAACACCAGGACGAGGAAGGCCAGCGTTCTCAGCGCCTCTACTCCAAGATTCACGCCAAATTTGCCGATGGCGAGGACGCCGATGCAGAAGGCCAGCAGGCACACACCCATGGTGACGCCGGCTATCGTCAGGCTGCCGATGCGCCACGCATTCGGCATCGGCGACGGCCGCACGTTATCCGTCGTCAATGACATGGAGAGAAAATCACCGGTGATCATCACAATGACCATCAGCAGCGGAGTCAGGATTGCGTGTCCTGTCATGATCAGGCCGGCGATCAGGAACAGCACCGTCACGATCTTCTTGACGATGACATTCAGTGTATAGGTGAGGATGCGCTGGAACGTGATTCGCCCTTCCTTGACCGCAGCGACGATGCCGGCGAGTCCGGGCTCGGTCAGCACCATGCCGGCGGCCGATTTGGCGACGTCGGTTGCCGTCGAGACTGCGATGCCGATCTGCGCCTGGCGCAGCGCTGGCGCGTCATTGGCGCCGTCGCCGCACATGCCGACGGTGTGGCCGCCCTTCTGGAACGCTTTGACGAGCTTGTATTTGTCCTCCGGGAGGACGCCGGCGAAAACCGCGAATTGCTCGGGGTGGACGCTGTCGGGGATTGGACCGGGCGGACAGACGGCACCATCGAGCCCCACCGCGTGAGCCACGATGGCCGCGGTCGCCGGCGCGTCGCCCGTCACCATCACGGTGCGAACGCCCAGCTCATGCAATTCGCTAACGAGTGCCGCCGAGTCTGAACGGGGCGGGTCGCTCAGCGCAATGAGTCCTGCCAGCTTCATCGCCGTCTGCGGCCCCGCCGCCACCGCCAGAACGCGGAAGCCCTGCCGCTCGAGGTCGTCCGCCGTGGCTGCCGCAGTCGGCGACGGTTGTGCGAGGCCGCTGACCACGGCAAAGGCGCCCTTAACGATACGTTGCGTCGCGCCGGTCGAATCAGTTGCGCTCGCCTCGGACGTCTTCTTCGCCGGATCGAAAGCCTCAAACTTGACCAAGGTCGGCGCGTCGGAGACGTCCTTGCTCGAGGCGGCCGCGCGAATGGCTGCATCCACCGGGTCCTGCCCGCCATCCGCGCTCGCCAGCGCGGCCAGTGCCAAAACATGCGCCTCGTCGAAGCCGGGCATGGGATGAACGGTCGTCACCGTCAGCGCATTCCGGGTCAGCGTGCCGGTCTTGTCGGCGCACAAGACATCCGTCGTTCCCGCTTCGTCCACCGCCGAGAGGCGGGTCGGAAGGACGCCCAGTTTTGCCAGGGCGCGCGCGCCGAGCGCCGCCGCCAGGGTGAACGTGGCCGGCAACGCAACCGGTATCGACCCCAGGACCGCCGTCAGGACGAGGGGGATGATCTCCGCCAGCGGCATCTTGAGAAAGTAGGCATAGGCCATGAGCGCCACGATGACGACGCTGTTGAATGCGGCAAGATTGCGTACCACGCGCAGAACCGCCTTCTGCTGGGAACTCACGACATGAGCGGTGCGGACCAGTTCCGCAGTGCGGCCGAACTTGGTGCGCACGCCGGTCGCCGTAACATCCGCCACCGCCTCGCCCCGGCGCACCAGCGCTCCGGCAAAGGTTTGCACGCCCGCGCCGGCTTCGATGGGTACCGATTCGCCGGTAAGCATGGATTGGTCGAGCAGGACTTCCCCGCTGCTGATGTGCACATCAGCGGCGACGACGCCGCCGAGTGAGAGCTTCACCACGTCGCCCGGTACAAGCTCGGCCGCGGGTACGGTTTTCCACGCGCCGTCGCGCCGGACGGACGCGTTCAGCGCAAGCCGGGACTTCAGTGCGGTGAGGGTCGCCTGGGCACGGCTCTCCTGGAACAGTCCGAGCGCCGCGTTGAACACCAGCAGGCCGGCGATGATCGCGGCCTCGACCTGCTTGCCGACTATCAGTTCGAGCACAATCGCGGCCTCGAGCATCCACGGAACCGGGGCCCAGAATTTTTCGAGCGCCATGCGCAGCGGGTGCATGCTCGTATCCGGCATCGTGTTGGGGCCAAACTTCGTCAGAAAGCGGCGGGCCTCGTCGCTCGTCAGGCCGCTGGTCAGGTCATCTTTTTCGGCACCCGCCGGCTTGGCATCGGGTTGCGCGTCGGGCTTGGCTTCGGGCTTCGACCCAGGAGCCTCTGGCGAATCGGCATTGGGTTTCATAATGGATGTTCGTTCAATCCTTGCGTTGTCGAAGGTTTCGTGAATTGCGGGCTGCTTGTTGTCAGGCTCATGCGCTTTCCATCGCGGCACTGTATTCGCCCCGGCGCGCTGCCCGGTTGCGCGTGGCTCGATGCAGCCCCGGTTCCTTGCTGCGTCGTTTCGGCGGGGTCAGCGGCAGTATTCTCGTCTGTTTATTTATCGGGTTCATCTTTCCGATTCTCGCGCTCCGTCTTCTCCAATTCCTCAACGGCTCGAACCTCTTCGCGCCCCAGGTCCTCGTAGAGTTGATGGACCCGCTTGACGAGTTGCGGCGTCAAATCGGTCGGTGTCTTGGCTTTGGCCTCGGCGTTGGCTTCAGGCTTGGCCTCGGCTTTGGGTTCGGTTTTGCCCTCGTGCTTGGCCACCGTCTTGGCTTCAGGCTCGGCCTTGACATCAGCCTTACGAATCTCCCGCTCCGCTTTGTCCCAATCCTGAACTGATAGCCCGTCCCGACGGCCCTGCTCCTCATAGAGTTCATACGCCCGTGTGGCGATCTGCGGTGTCAGATCGGAAGTCGTTTTGGCTTTGGCTTCAGGTTTTGGCTCGACTGCGGGTTTGGCTTCAACCTCAGCTTGGGCTTGAGGTTTAGGTTCAGCTTTGGCATCCGGCTTCTGCTCGACCTTTGCTTCAGGCTTGGAGTCAGCAGCTTCGGCTTCGGGTTTAGCCTCAGGTTTCGAGTCGTCCCTGGCGTCAGGCTTGGCCTCCGTTTTGGATTCGGGCTTAACGTCGAGTTGGGCATCGGCCTTGGTATCAGGCTTGCTGTTGTCTTTTTCTTCCGGCTTGTCCCCGACTTTGGAACCAGGCTTGGTTCCAGCTTTGACTGGATCGAATATCCGGTAGGCGAGCAGTTTAATGCGGTCATTCACGACGAACCACAAAAGGGCATAGCCCCACACGAACCCGGCCCATTTCCAGCCGAGAGGCGTCATGAATAATCCGTAAACCGCGATCAGCGTTGCCACGATTTGCGTGCCGAGTACGGCCACCCACAGAATCCGCGCGGGGCGTATCGACCAGAACGGGCCGCGCGTGCGAGTGAGGAAAATCGTCAGATGACCCGCCACGGACAGCTTCAAATACATCAGCGTCTGGATATGCGCACGGTCGAGGTGAAACACGCGTTCGCCGAGATAGAACAAGCCGAAGGCGGCAACGACCCCGATGACGCCCAGCACCGAGGATATCCCCAGCACCATGCGCATGTTCCAGGCCTCGGGCTGATCCTTGTAATGCACATTGTCATAAGCGATGGACAGGATGGCGCCGTCGTTGAGCAATGCCAGCATCACGATCATCACCGCCGTCACCGGATAGAA
>DATKVR010000104.1:0-38226 GCA_035529955.1 Gallionella sp. | reverse complement strand
TATACGCCGGCAGCCAAACTGGCTACTAACACTGCTGCTGCGGCAAGCCAGCCGAGTTCACCGATAAACTCAATGTCTTCCCCTGACAGTGTTTCATTTTCTTCGGCATTTGATTCGAAAATATTCGATTCAGATTGCAGTTCTTCGACTCTCTGTTGCGAGGCAGCTGTTACCGTTGTTTCGCGGTTCGTTTTCATGATTGTGATCTCCTGGTGAATGTGTAAAATTACCCGTCGTGGCGAACCATCTTGATCATCACATTACAGTTATGGGTTCCAACACGCCTTGGCTATTGATTCAACTGTCATGTGCAAACCTGCCACAATATGGATAATAGATTCGCTTCCTTACGCCAACCTGAATAAATTTCGAATATGCGCATTCTTGTTGTTGAAGATGATCCGTTGCAGGCCGATGTTCTGTTCCATGCGTTTAACAAGCCGGGATATACAGTCATGCACGAGAATGATGGCAAACGGGCCGACCATTTGCTGGCCGTGCATGAATTTGATGTCGTTATTCTGGATATGGGTCTACCGGGTATGGATGGGGCTGATATTCTTCGCCGTTTGCGCCATCGAAAAAATAATGTGCCCGTATTGATTTTGACCGCC
Organism: Gallionella sp.; assembly: GCA_035529955.1. Classification (GTDB taxonomy): domain Bacteria; phylum Pseudomonadota; class Gammaproteobacteria; order Burkholderiales; family Gallionellaceae; genus Gallionella. The sequence goes on along the minus strand of DATKVR010000104.1, from coordinate 37,612 downwards.
CGCGATGATGTGCGGGATCGGGTGCATGGGCTGGATATCGGTGCGGACGATTACCTGGTTAAGCCGTTTGATATGCATGAATTGGAAGCGCGAGTAAGGTCCCTGATTCGGCGGGGACACTCGGCCAGTGGAGCGCAATTACAAGTCGGTTCGCTTTGCCTGGATACGGTTGGCCATTTGGCCACCCTGGATGGCGAAGCGCTGGATTTGTCGGCGCGCGAGTTGAATGTACTGGAAATATTGGTGCTTAATGCCGGCCGGGTAGTCAGCAAGGAACGATTGTGCGAGCAGATTTCCGGCCTTGGCGAATTGGTAAGCGAAAATGCGATTGAGGTATACATGTACCGCTTGCGCAAACATCTTAAACCGGGGGGTATTAATATTCGCACCCTGCGCGGTTTGGGCTATATGCTGGAAAAACAGTGACGCTTGTTAATGTATCGCCGACCAGCTCAAAAAAAAATTTTCTGAAGGCCTGTTCATCACGTGCCTTCACACATGCTCCGGGTTCTGCACGACGCCCCCGCGTATCTTGAACAAGGAATCGGCATCGGGAAGCCACAGCCCCGCGCCGACAAAGCACTCGTCCTAAGGAATTTCGGTGTTCATCAGCGGCCTTTTGTTCGTCATTAATGAAAGGACCCGTTTCATGCTTCCCGCAAATTATTTTGAAGTTATCCGTCATATTTTTGTTTTTATTTTTGAAATTGAATAGCATCCTCTTCAGCCACTACACCAGCTTTTTCAACTGATACAACCTTTCCAGCGCTTCCCTGGGACTCAAATCGTCCGGATGCAAATCGCGCAGCGATTGCAACGCAGGATGTTGTTCCGGTTCTTCCGGTTCAATAACTGCCTTGTGATCGAACAGGTCGCCCTGCGGATTCTGCGCGGCGCTGTTCTGTTCCAGCTTGAGCAGTTGTTTCTTTGCGGCGCGGATCACGTCGTTGGGTACACCGGCCAGCGCGGCGACCTGCAGGCCGTAGCTCTGGCTGGCGGCGCCTTCATTGACCGAGTGCAGGAACACGATGCTGTGCTGGTGTTCGATCGCGGCGAGGTGGACGTTGGACAGTTGCGAAAACTCATCCGATAGTCTCGTCAGCTCGAAATAGTGGGTGGCGAACAGCGTGTAGCTGCGGTTTTTTTCCAGCAGGTGGCGGGCGATCGCGTAGGCGAGGGCGAGGCCATCGAAAGTGCTGGTGCCGCGCCCGATCTCATCCACCAGCACCAGGCTTTTTTCGGTGGCGTTGTGCAGGATGTTGGCGGCCTCGGTCATCTCGACCATGAAGGTGGAGCGTCCGCTGGCGAGGTCGTCCGATGCGCCGATGCGGGTGAAGATCTGGTCGATCTCACCGAGCACGGCCTGTTGCGCCGGAACGAAACAGCCGCAGTGCGCGAGCAGCGCGATCAATGCGACCTGGCGCATGTAGGTGGATTTGCCGCCCATGTTCGGGCCGGTGATCAGCAGCATGCGGCGCTTTTCGTTGAGCGCGGTGTCGTTCGGCGTGAAGGGCTCATGATTATTTTCCAGGACCTGCGCCTCGACGACCGGATGCCGGCCCTGGCTGATGCCGATCCGCGACTCATCGGAAAATTGCGGAGCGCTGAAATTCAGCGTGGCGGCGCGCTCGGCGAATGTGGCGAGCACATCCAGTTCGGCGATCGCGGCGGCGATGCGCTGCAGTTGCGGGATGAACGGCGCGAGCCGGTTGAGCAGTTGTTCATAGAGGAACTTCTCGCGCGCCAGCGCCCGCTCGTTGGCGGACAGTGCCTTGTCCTCGAAGGTCTTCAGTTCCGGCGTGATGTAGCGTTCGGCATTCTTCAGCGTCTGGCGGCGGCGGTAATCGTCCGGCACATTGACGCTTTGCGCCTGGCTCACCTCGATATAGAAACCGTGCACGCGGTTGTATTCCACTTTGAGCGTGGCGATGCCGGTGCGCGCGCGTTCGCGCGCTTCCAGCGCCAGCAGAAAATCGCCGCAGTTGGTCTGTATGCCGCGCAATTCGTCCAGTTCGGCATCGTAGCCGTCCGCGATCACCCCGCCTTCGCGCAATATCGAGGAAGGTTCAGGCTTGAGTGATCGCTGGAGTATTTCTACAAGCGCATCACCGTAGGGTGGGCAGGTCTCTATGCCCACGCTGCCTGATTCTGTTCGGAGTGCCTCGGCCAGATTTTTGATCAGCGGTGAGTTGCACGCTGCCAGCACGTCATGCAGTTGCGGCAGCTGCGCGAGCGTGTCGCGCAGGCCGGACAGGTCGTGCGGACGCGCACTGCGCAGCGCGATGCGCGCGGTGATGCGCTCCACATCCACGCAGGGCTTCAGCTGTTCATGCACCTTGGGGTGAAGATCGCCGAGACCGGCCACCGCGTCCAGCCTTGCCCGCAGGATACTCCGCTCGCGCAACGGGTGATGCAGCCAGTGGTGCAGCAAACGGCTGCCCATGTTGGTCGCACAGCGGTCGAGCTGCGACAGCAGGGTGGGGGCTGCTTCGCCGCGCAGGGTCTGGGTGATTTCCAGGTTGCGCCGTGTCGCGGCATCCATGCGCACGTAATGGTCCGCGCTGTATACCCGCAAGCTGCGGATGTGGGTGATGGCCTGGCCCTGGGTGAGCCTGGCATAACCGAGCAGTGCACCGGCGGCTTCCAGTCCCGCGCTGAATTCGTCGCAGCCGAATCCGGCCAGGTCGAGCGTGGCGAATTGCTGGCACAGCGCGCGCCGCGAGGTTTCCAGCTCGAAATGCCAGTCCGGCAGGGTCTTTTTTGGCACGTTGATTTGCGGAAAGGCGGAATTTTCCGCATGCAGTAATTCGGAAGGTTGCAACCGTTCCAGTTCGGCAGGCAGGTTTTCAGGTTTCGTTTCGCAGACGAAGAACTGCCCCGAAGCCAGGTTCAGCCAGGCCAGCCCAATCTTCCCCTGGCGCTGATGCACTGCCAGCAGCAGGCTGTCGCGTTTTTCTTCCAGTAGCGCGGAATCGGTTACGGTGCCGGGCGTGACGATGCGCACCACCTTGCGTTCCACCGGTCCCTTGCTGGTGGCGGGGTCGCCGATCTGCTCGCAGATCGCCACCGATTCGCCCATCTTTACCAGCCGCGCGAGATATTGCTCCGCGGCGTGGTAGGGCACGCCGGCCATCTTGATCGGCGTGCCGTTGGAAGCGCCGCGCTGGGTCAGCGTGATATCGAGCAGCTTGGCCGCGCGCACCGCATCGTCATGGAACAGCTCGTAAAAATCGCCCATGCGGTAGAACAGCAGCATGTCGGGATGTTCCGCCTTGATGCGCAGGTACTGCTGCATCATCGGGGTGTGCTTTGAGTCAATATTAGGGCTGTGCATGGTTAGCCGGAAAGTGGCTGGGTTCTATCGTGATTTAAAGTTATCATGTCAGGACGGAAGTGCAAAGCGAAGTTTGATCAGAATGATCAATCCTTCCTGATTTAGAGACATTGGTCATGTACGATATACAACATCCGCTGAGAATATTCCTGATACTGCTCACATTCGTCTTTGTTGTCGAGTTGAGCATCATGTACCTGCTCGCCGTTGTCGAGGTCAAACCCGCGGTTGACTGGACGGAAGCTCTTGTCGATGCGACCCTGCTGACCGTGCTGTGCGTCCCGTTCTTCTGGTATTTCGTTGCGAAGCCGCTGCAAAACGCGCTGGAGCTGGAAAGCATCAAGTCGCACAAGATACTGGAATTGGCGGCTGAAGGAATTGTAAGCATCGATACCAAAGGAAAGTTGCTGTCCTTCAATCGCGCCGCGCAAAATATATTCGGATATAGCGCAGAAGAGGTTCTAGGAAAAAATGTCTCAATGTTGATGCCGGCACCCCATCGGGAGAGTCACGATGAATATCTGTCGCGCTATTTGCAAACCGGCCAGTCTCATGTGATCGGCAAAACCAGGGAATTGCAGGGGCGGCGCAAGAATGGCATGCCCTTTCCGCTGGAGTTGTCGGTGACGGAGATCAAGTATGGTGTGCACATTTGTTTACCGCCGTGCTGCGCGATGTCAGCGAGCAAAAGCTTGCGTTGAAGCGCATCGAGCAATTGGCGCATTATGATGAGCTGACCCACTTGCCAAATCGCAGCCTGTTTTACGACCGGCTCGGGCAGTCCATCTCGATGGCGAAACGCAGTCGGCTCAGCATTGCGCTGTTGTATATCGACCTGGACGGTTTCAAACAGGTCAACGATACGATGGGCCATCACATGGGCGATCTGCTGCTGGTGCAGACGGCCGAGCGTTTGCGCCTGTGTGTCCGGGAAAGCGATACGCTGGCGCGTCTCGGCGGCGATGAATTCACGATTCTTCTGAATGATGCCCATGAGCGGGAGAATGCGGAAATGGTGGCCCAAAAGATTATCAACTCCCTCGCCCAACCATTCAGTCTGGAAGACCAGACGGCGCATATCGGCGCGAGCGTCGGGATCGCACGTTATCCCTATGATGCCCCAACCGGCGGTACCCTGCTTATCGTGGCCGACAAGGCCATGTATGCCGCCAAGGCGGCGGGCAAGAATACTTACCGTTTCGGGACGCCCGGTGATGCGACCGGGGCGTATTCCGTGCCCAAGCGCGTTTAGATTTTCGCGCTATTTCCCCTTCAAGCTCGCCGTTAAATGCGGCGCCATCACCTTCAGCAATAGCGGGTGAATGTCGGGATTGCCCGCGCACAGATGGCCGCTCTCGAGAAATGTGTCCGAGCCGTGCAGGTCGCTGACCATGCCGCCGGCCTCGGTGATCAGCAGGGTGCCCGCGGCAATGTCCCAGGGTTTGAGGCCGGTCTCGAAGAATCCGTCGTAGCGTCCGGCTGCCATCCATGCCAGGTCCAATGCGGCGGAACCGGGGCGGCGCAATCCCGCGGTCTGTTGCATCAGGTCTTTGAAAATGGCGAGGTAGGCATCCATATGCTCGAATTTGGTGTAGGGGAAACCGGTGCCGATCAGACTGTCGGCAAGGTGCAACCGCTTGGTTACGCGCAGGCGTTTGTCGTTGAGGAATGCGCCGCGTCCGCGCGTGGCGGTGAACAATTCATTCTTGGTCGGGTCGTATACCACGGCCTGGGTGATGATGCCCTTGTGCTGCAACGCGATGGACACGGCGAATTGCGGAAATCCGTGCAGGAAGTTGGTCGTGCCATCCAGCGGATCAATGATCCAGAGGAAATCCGATTCGCCTTGGCTGCCGCTCTCTTCTGCTAGAATCGCGTGGTCCGGATAGGCATCCAGCAGGGTCTGGATGATGGTCTGCTCGGCGGCACGATCCACTTCGCTGACATAATCCGCGTGGGACTTTTTGCTGATGGTGAGGTGATCGATCTTGTCGGTCGAGCGTTGAATAAGATTGCCGGCGCGACGCGCGGCTTTCACCGCGATGTTGAGCATGGGATGCATGGTTGCCTTAAGTTTAATGAGCGGTCGGAAGATTCCGGCCGCGTATTTTAGTTGGAAACAGGCTTTGTATAAACAAAATCCTTTAAGTCATATCAGAGTCGTCCTAAGCCACACCACCCATCCGGGCAACATCGGTGCGGCGGCGCGTGCGATGAAAACCATGGGCTTGCGCCACCTGTACCTGATCAATCCGCGGCTTTTTCCCGACCCGCAGGCGGATGCGATGGCGGCGGGAGCCGATGATGTGCTGCGCGATGCGGTTGTGTGCGGGACGATAGACGAGGCCCTGCAGGACGTGGTGTACACGGTTGCAATGACCGCACGGTTGCGCGATATATCAATCGAGGTCAAGACTCCCCGCGAGGCGATGCCGTTGGTGTTGCAGCAGGCCGCAACCCGGCCGGTCGCATTGCTGTTCGGCACCGAGATGTCCGGCCTGACCAATGATGAAATGGGCAAGGCGCAGGTGCTGGTGAATATACCGTCCCACCCGGATTTTTCCTCACTCAACATTGCGGCTGCGGTGCAGGTGATGACATACGAGTTGAGCGTGGCGGCACAAAGCTACCTGCCAAGCGTGCCGGAAATCCATCCCGCCACGCATGAGCAGGTGGAGGGCTTTTTCGCGCATATGGAAAAGACCCTGTTCGAGATCGGCTTTTTCACCACGCAAAATCCCGCCCGTCTGATGCAGCGGCTGCGTCGCTTGTATGCGCGGACACGGCTGGAACAGGAAGAGGTCAATATCCTGCGCGGCATATTGAGTATTGCCACCGAGTATAATGCGCGCCTCAGGGCACGCTACAAGCAAGAGAATCCAAACAGTTAAAACACCATGATGTTCCAGAACATTAAAGAGGATATAAGCAGCGTATTCGACCGCGACCCGGCCGCACGCAGTACTTTCGAGGTGCTGACCTGCTACCCGGGCCTGCATGCGCGCATCATCCACCGCATGTCGAACACGCTGTGGCACGCCAATCTGAAATGGCTGGCGCGTTTCCTGTCGCATCTCGCGCGGTGGTTGACCGGCATCGAGATTCATCCCGGAGCGACCATCGGGCGGCGCTTCTTCATCGACCACGGCATGGGTGTGGTGATCGGCGAGACCGCCGAGATCGGCGACGATGTGACTCTGTACCACGGCGTCACCCTGGGCGGCACCTCGTGGAAGGAAGGCAAGCGCCACCCGACTTTGGGCAACAGTGTGGTAGTGGGCGCGGGAGCCAAGATACTCGGCCCGATCAGCATCGGCGATGGCGCAAAGATCGGTTCCAATGCGGTGGTGGTGAAGGATGTACCGGCGGGTGCGACGGCGGCGGGTATTCCCGCGCGCATTCTGGACGAAGAGAAAAAAAGTGCCAGTGGCTTCAATGCGTATGGCATCGGCAACGACCAGAACGATCCGGTCAACAAGGCATTGCACGGCCTGATTGGGCACAGCGTGACGGTGGACCAGCGCATCGAGTTTATTCTGCAACAACTTGAGAAGATGGGCGTGCCGGTTGCAGAGGAACGCGCCACTGCCGATAAATTTGACCCTAATCACTTAAATAAGATTGTTGACTAAAAAGCTTGGGCATTCTAATATCCTCACACACGATATATACGCGAAACAATTGGCGATATCGGACACTATCAATGACCGGGAGATAATATGCGATTAACCACCAAAGGACGTTTTGCCGTGACGGCAATGGCTGATCTGGCGATGCGCGGCGGGAAAGCACCGGTGACGCTGGCAGCAATCAGTGAAAGGCAAAAGATTTCCCTCTCATATCTCGAGCAACTGTTCGGCAAGCTGCGCCGGAACAATATCGTCGAAAGCGTGCGCGGACCCGGCGGCGGTTATTATCTGGCCCGCCCGAGCAGCAAGATATCCATCGCGGAGATCGTGATTGCGGTGGACGAGCCGCTGGATGCGACCAAATGCGGCGGTTTGGGCAACTGCCAGGGTGATGAACAGCCGTGCATCACCCATGATTTGTGGATGGGCCTGAACAAGCAGATTTACGGTTATCTGGAGGAAGTCTCGCTGCAGCAGTTGGTGGAAAATCACACCAATCGCAGTCAACAATCCACACCGATTACCCTGAAAAAGATGATCAAACCGGAGAATATCCTGGCATAAAATCCAGGCAGGGGGCGGTTGTCTGCACCGACCCCTGCCTGAATCACTCTGCAATTGCATTGATTCGCCGGCTCCTGACGGATAGAATCATTTCCGCTGCAATACCCAAAAAATTATCCCGCTGCCGTTTTCATTTCGAAAGAAATGACCGGGGATGTTGCCGGTTGCCGCGTGTGCAGTTCCCCAAACAAGACGTTAATAAAGGTGAGCATGAATATGTTTAAACTTTGGCACAGCCTTTCCAATCGTTGGCTGTATCTGGCAGGAGCACTGTTCGCCGGCAGCCTGATAGGCTTCGCCTTGTACCTGCAATACGTCGAACATCAGGACCCGTGTCCATTGTGCATGGTGCAGCGCCTGTTTTTCATCGCGATCCTGGTGGTGTACGCACTCGCCGCACTGCACGGGCCCAAGCGTCTGGGTGAGCGCATCTATGCCGCACTGATCGTGTTGCTGTCGCTGTCAGGTGTAGCCGTCGCGACACGCCATATCTGGATCCAGCACCTGCCCGCGGACCAGGTGCCCGCATGCGGTCCGGGTCTGAATTACATGCTGGATACCATGCCGATGTCCCACGTTTTGAAACAGCTGATGCACGGTTCCGGGGAATGTGCTGCAAAAGGCTGGACTTTCCTCACACTCGGCATTCCGGAATGGTCGCTGCTGTGCTACCTGGCACTGGGGTTGTGGGCGGTGCTGATCGCGGTCAGAACGAAAACGAAGTAAACATTTCCCGCATAAGCGACATGTCGAACAACCGGGCCCGCTCCGGCCCGGTTGTATCTCGAATAGCGCAGATTATTCCGCGAGCACGGCGTGCACGCTGTCGCGGCCGCTGATGCGCACAAACCATGCGGCAAGGTTTGGATGCGGTCCGCGCCAGTCGCGTTCCGGTTGGCGCAGGTCCAGATAGATCAGCGCGCTCACCAGCGCCAGATCGGCCAGCGTGACGGATGATCCCTCGCACCATCCATTCTGGCCAAGCTGCGCGGAGGCAAACGACAGCGCGCGCGAGATCGCTTCGTTGTGCCGGTCGATGTTGTCGGCAAGCTGGTGTTCCGCGGTGCGCAGGCGTTCGGTGCGCACCATCACGGACGAATCCATGATGCCGTCCGCAAGCGCCTCCCATCGTTTGACGCGCATCCGCGCCAGTACATCATTGCGCGGAATCAGAATCGGGGTGTCGTTCAGCGTGTCGGCATATTCGGCGATCACCGGCGAATCGAATACGCAGGTTTCGTCATCCAGGATCAGCGCCGGAATCCGGCCAAGCGGATTGACCCGCGCCACCTGGCTGCCGGGTTCGCGGGGCGGGTCGACCAGATAGTTGTGTGATATGTTTTTTTCCAGCAGAACCAGGCGCACCTTGCGCACATAGGGGCTGGTATGGGTTCCTAGCAGTTTCATCGTTTGTCTCCGTTGGTGTACCAAAAATAGCAACGCGGCTGCAATCCGGTCTGTAGCATCATTGCAGGGTTGATTTCGAACCTACTTGGTCAGCTTGTCCTGCAAAGCCTGGCCGGTTTTTTCCAGGGCTTGCCCGCCTTTTTCCAGTGTTTCCCCGGTCGCCTTCTTGAGTTGCTGATTGATCGTCTGCGCGTCGAACGGGTTGGAATACAGGGGCACATCGCGCCCGATATTCACACCGAGCCACAAGCCGATTGCCAAGCCTATCAGCAGGCTGAGTAGTATTGATTTAAGCAGTTTCATCTATTCCTCCGGAAGGTCACAAAACAGCATGCGGGCAAACAGGGTCAACATGCCGGTACAGCAAGATTATAGGTCAAGCAGATGTTGCGCAGAGGCGATTATTGGCGGTGAGTTTGTGGATATCCGGTATCGGGCCAAATTCCAGCCACTGTAATCTGGTTGAAATAATTGACTGCCATCATTCGACGCTGGCCGCCTTGGCTTTGTGTATCCGCGACTTACAGAATGTACGGGATTTCCGGCACATAGATTTCCGGCACATATCTGTCATCCGTTACGAAACCGGGTTTGCCGGCCCATTGGCCATCATTCCGCTGAACCCTGTGCCGTCCATGTATGCATGAAGCTCATTCCATTTTGATTATTGAAGACGATCTGATGATAGGACAAAGCCTGACCAGGGCGCTGGGCGATATCGATATCAGGGTGGATTGGTGCCGGGACGGCATCGCAGGCCAGGCCGCCATCGAGTCGAATCGCCATGCACTGGTTCTGCTCGATCTGGGTCTGCCGCTCAAGTCCGGCTTTGAGGTTCTCAAATCGATCCGTGAACACGGCATACGCACGCCCTTGTTCATTATCACAGCTCGCGAAGAAATTGATGACAGGGTGGCCGGACTCGATCTCGGGGCGGATGATTATCTGGTCAAGCCATTCAGCATCAAGGAGCTGATTGCCAGGATACGCGGCGTGTTGCGCCGCAACGGCAGCCTGCTGATGTCCACCATCAGCAACGGCGAAATTACGATCAATCCGGACACACTGGAAGCGAACTACCGTGACAAGTCGCAGTTCTTGTCGGCCAAGGAACTTGGCCTGTTGCAGGTACTGATGGAACGACCCGGAATGATCCTCTCCCACAGTCAGATTCTGACGCGCCTGTACGGCAACAACGAGGAAGTGGGCAGCAATGTCATCGAAGTGCTGATTCACGGCCTGCGCAAGAAATTCGACAAGGAAATTATTCGCAACGTGCGCGGCATCGGCTGGATGGTGGTGAAGCACCCGGCATGAAATCCCTCAAGAAACAACTCATCGTCTGGCTGCTCGGGTTGCTGACCCTGGTGGGTCTGATCACGGGCGGTTTCTCCTACTGGCTTGCGCAAAATCAAGTCAGCTCGCTGCTTGATCACCAGTTGAGACTGGTTGGCGAAAGCATAGACGACGGATCGAAGTTGCCCGATATGCTGCGCAAGTATGCCGGCGAGAGCGCCCTGGAGAGAAAAAGTGACTTTGTGATCCAGGTTTGGCATGGAAAAAACATGCAGGCGTCCCATCCGGACTTTGTGCTTGCGGCGGCAAAAAAAACCGGGTATTCCGACCTGTTTCTTGGCGGCGACAAGTGGCGCGCCTACACCATCGTTTATCCCGATCGTACCGTGCAGGTTTCCCAGTCGGATCGGGTGCGCCGCGATATTGCCACCGATTCTGCCTTGCGCGCGATATTCCCCATCGCCGTGCTGTTGCCGATGATATGGATGCTGGTCGTCATCGGGGTGAACCGCATCATGCGACCCCTTGCACGTGTTGGCGAAGCGGCGATGCAGCGTGACGCGGAAAGTCTTGCACCGCTGCCGCTCGATCACGTACCGGCTGAAGTCGCGCCGTTGATCGGCGAGATCAACAGTCTGCTCGGGCGCATTCGGGAAACACTGGAATCGCAGCGCCATTTCATGCTGGATGCCGCCCATGAGTTGCGCACCCCGCTTGCGGCATTGCAATTGCAGATCGAGAACCTCTCGCACAGCCATTCCCGGGAAGACATGGACGAGCGCATCGCCGAGTTGAAATCCGGCATAACGCGTGCCTCGCATCTGGTTGGGCAGCTGCTGAAAATGGCCCGCTACGAGTCGGAAAAAATCACGGTCCGTGCCGGCGTGGATCTGGCGGAACTGGTCAAGGAATGCATCGGCGACTTTATTCCGATTGCCGAAAGGCGGGGAATCGACCTCGGCATGACCCACTGTGAAGCGGCATCCATATGGGCGAATTCCGGCGATTTGCGCATCCTGTTCCACAACCTGATTGACAACGCGATTCGCTATACACCCGGACAGGGGCAGATCGATGTCAGCGTGATCGTTTCCGGAACCAGGGCGGTGGTCAGGATCCTGGATAGCGGTCCGGGTATTGCCGAAACTCTGCTGCCGCGCGTCTTTGACCGGTTCTTTCGGGTCGCCCCGCATGAAACGGAGGGAAGCGGTGTCGGGCTGGCGATCGTAAAGGCAATCGCGGCACGCGAATCCGCCAGCGTCGAGTTGAGCAACAGGCAGGACAGGGACGGTTTGAAAGCAGAAGTGATCTTAAATTGCTATCTCCCCGCCTGAATGATTGTGAATTCATCGGGCGTGATCGCGCCGCTTGCAGTCGATCGCTTTGCGCTTTTCGGACAGACAGCCAGATAGTTATCCCGCAGTATCGAAGTGATTTCGAGCTTGTAATAAAAATTTCATAATTTCTTCACTTTGAATTAAGTCTGCCTGCGTAATTTGCACTCCGCGAAGCGCTGAGTTGTTTTAGTGGACGCTTGAAACTGTCCGAATCCAAACCGATTTAACCAAGGGAGTGTGTGATGCAGATTAAATTTGAATTCAAGATGAAATACCTTGCCCGGCTGATGCTGGGCGGTGCGCTGATCAGCGCGGCGGGCGCCTCGTTCGCCCAGGACGTGATTGATGTCGGTACCGTGCAAAGCAATGCCGGCACGACACAGACCCAGGACTCGGCGACCTATCAGGCACCGACACAAAGTTCTTTGACCGCGACGCAGCCGCAGTCGGTGATCAACCAGCACTATATCCAGGAAAATGCCGCGCCCAGCTCGAACTATTCCGACATCGCAAACATTGCGCCCAGCGTGCAAAGCATCGACCCGAACGGCCCCGGCCTGATGGAAACCCAGGGCCTGTCGATGCGCGGTTTTCAGAACGGCCAGTACAACGTGACCTTCGACGGAATCCCATGGGGCGATTCGAACGACTTCACGCAGCATTCGACTTCCTATTTCATGGCGCAGGACACCGGCAACATCGTGGTTGACCGCGGTCCGGGCGATGCGAGCAATATCGGCAACGCGACCTTTGGCGGTACCATTGCCGCCACATCCAAGGACATCAAGTCGACTGCCGGCGTCACGCCCTATGCTTCGATCGGCAGCTTCAACACCAAATTGTTCGGCGTTGAAATGGATACCGGCGTGATGCAAAATACCGGCGATGCCAGCGCATTCATCGACTACAAGAACCTGTCATCCGACGGTTACCTGACCTATGCCGGCCAGCGCCGCCAGAACCTGTTCTTCAAGTATGCCAAGCCCCTTTCGGACAATACCGTGCTGACCTTCGTCACGATGCAGAACAAGTTGCACCAGAACGTCGCGCTGGGCACCACGCTGGCGAACATGCAGAAATTCGGCAAGAATTTCGGTCTGAACAACGACCCGAACAGCCAGGCTTACTACGGCTACAACTACGACAACATCACCTCTGACTTTGAATATCTCGGCCTGAAGAGCCGCCAGGGCGGCCTGTCCGTGGACAACAAGCTCTACACCTATGCCTATTACCACGACGGCTTCAACGGAGCCGATCCGGGTCTGGGTCAGCCGAATGGCACTTTTAACGGTCTGTACCCAAACAATGTTCCTGGACAGAAGATGAACATGAATTACCGCTCCACCGGCGACCTGTTGCGGATGGCCAAAGATATCGGTTCGGACAAACTGGACTTTGGCGCATGGGTCGATTACCAGACCAACAACCGCATGCAGATGGAAGTCGATTTCACGAGTGGTGCATTAGATACGACTGCGGGCACGGTAGGCGCTATCGACCGCTTGATGACCGACAGCCTGACCACGATACAGCCCTATGTGCAGTACGAATGGAAAGCCAGTGATGCCTTGACGATCACACCGGGACTGAAATACGTGTCGTTCAATCGCAAGATCGATGCAACGGTTAATCAGGGTGCAACCGGCGCTGCGTTGAATTCTTCGCAGACTTGGAACAAGGCCTTGCCAACTCTGACCGCCCATTACACGATCCAGCCGAACTGGACCGCCTATGCGCAGGTTGCCCAAGGGATGTTGGCTCCTAACATCAACGCATTCTATCCAGTCAAAACTACGACCGTTACTTTGCCATCACAGCTGAAGCCGCAATCAACTACCAACTACCAGCTCGGCAGCACCTGGGCAGCAGATCAGCTGACAGTATCCGGCGACGTGTATGAGGTCGATTTCTCGAATCAAATTACATCTTCACCATGCGGCATCTACACCTGCTTCAGCAACACCGGCGGTGTGAAGTACAACGGTGTCGAGGGAGAAGCCACCTATGTGATTGGCGCGGGCTATAGCCTGTACGGGAATTACGCGATCAATAATTACTCCACGAGCGATGGTAGCGTGTTGCAAAACGTGCCCAAGAATACCGCGGCAGCAGGTGTGATCTACAACCAGGGGCCGGCCTATGCATCGCTGATCGCCAAGGAAATCGGCCAGCGATACAGCGGTGTGACCTCGGATGCCACGGGTGGTACACCAATTGCTATGTCTAGCTACACTATCGTAAACCTCGCAACCAGTTATAAGTTTGGGAATGGCATGATAGGAAAAGGCGCCAAGATTGGTTTCCAGGTCAACAACCTGTTCAATAACAATTCGGTCTACGCGTCATTTGCAAATGCGGTTGATCCATTAACAGGTAACGCTGGAGATGCGATGTTCTATGCCCTGCCAACCCGCAGCTACATGATGAATCTGTCGATTGACTTGTAATCCCGAACGGCACGCCGTGCCGTTTGCTTGACTTAACACCGGGGGCGCTGAGCCCCCATTACCATTACATAAATTATGAATATCAATCACATTTTTGAACTGGCCAACCATTCCGGCGGGACGCTGTACCTGATGGTCGTGCTGCTGCTGATCGCGCTGACCGTGATCGTCGAGCGTACCCGCTTCCTGTCCAATATGCAGGGCGGCGGTGACGAGCTGATCAGGCTGCTGAAACAGGAAAACGGGAAGATCGGCAACCTGGTCCTGACCGACAAGCAATTGCGCCTGCCGCATGCCCGGTTGTTTGAGATACTCAAGTCCGAACCGGACAGTATCGATCGCGCCAGCCTCGGCGATCATCTGGAAGAGGCGATCATGCATGAAGTGCCGACGCTGGACCAGTCGTTGTGGATGCTGGACACGGTGATCACGCTGGCGCCGTTGCTCGGTCTGTTCGGCACCATCATCGGCATGTTCAACGCGTTCCACGTGCTGGGCGATGTGATGAACGACCCCACGCAGGTGACCGGCGGCATTGCCGAGGCATTGATTGCAACCGCGTCGGGTCTGTTCATCGCGATGATCGGCCTGGTGTTTTTCAATGCGCTGTACACGCGCGTGCGCATCATCCTGCACCAGCTCGAAACCATCAAGATCATGGCGCTGAACCGCTACAAAAATCAGGATGTCCATGCGCCGTCTGCAAAAAGCACGGTCGAAGTGATACGCGCACAGGCGAGGGCCTGACATGAGGTATATGTCTACCCGCAAGGTGCGCATCGAGATCATTCCGATGATTGACATCATGCTGTTCCTGCTGGTGTTCTTTGCGATGCTCACGCTGCGCATGATTCCCTCGTCGGGTCATGTGACCAAGCTGCCGACCAGTTCGACTGCCGCCGTGATTCCGCACCCGAAATTGCTGGTCGAGATCGGCAAGGACGGTTCGCTGCTGGTGGAAAACAACACGCTGACACTGGCCCAGCTCACCGCGATGCTGCTGCAGCGCGGCGCCAGCAAAACCGCGGTGACGATTGCCGGCAACGATACCGCATCGCTGCAGCAGGTAATGAATGTGATCGACGCGATACGCAAGGGCGGCGCCACCGAGATCGGTCTGGCCACCCGCAATAGTGCCCAATAATCGCGATGACGATGCAGACTCCATACAACCGTCATCCGCTGCAGGCATTCGGGCTGGCGATCGGGATCGAACTGGTGTTGCTGGCCGGTGCCGGTCTCGCGCTGGCGCAGTCCGACTCGGCTAAATCCGCGCTGTCCGCTCCGGTGCCCATCATGTTGTCGACCGAGGACCCGCAGCCGAAAAAGCCGCCCGAGCCCAAGCCGGTCCCCAAGCCGCAGCCGCGGCCGGTACCGCGCGCGCCCGCACCGCCAAAACCGGCGCCGCAGCCCTTGCCGCCGGCACCGGTTCCCACCGCGTTTACCCGGCAGGTTCCGCCCCCACCGCCACCCGTGCCGGCCGTGCCCAGCAAGGTCATGCCCAGCGCCGATTATTTGATGCAGATCAATGCCGCGGTGAAAGCGGCCCATACCTGCCCCGCGGCAGCGGCTGATCTTCACTACACCGGCAAGGTGCGTGTCGATTTCCGCCTGGACGGTTCCGTGCCCGGCGCAATCAAGCTGCTGGTGGCAAGCGGTTATTCGATGATAGACCGTGCGGCACTGCAGGCTGTGCAGAATGCGCATTACCCGGAGCAACCGCCGGAAATTCGCGGCACCGACTACGTTTATCAGGTGTGGATCGAATGCAATTGAACCTTGCCGTCCAACGGCCATTCGCAAACCAAAATTACAAGAGGACCCCATGTTGAAACTATCCGGAATCGCAGCATTGATATTGGCCGCCGGCGCCATGCTGGGCTGCGCGACAAGCAGCACACATAAAACCGCAGGCACGCTCAGCACGTATGTCGTGCTCGGGGAAAACGGGACAGCCGTGGCCCGCGCGATTACCACGGACGCGCAATGCCCGATGATCCAGTTTGACGGACGCAGCGTGCGGATGAATCTGCGCGCGGCACCGGGTAGCGAGCCATTGCGCCCGACGCATTCGGCACCGGCCGACTCCAAGCCTTCCGACTTTCCGGTCCGGGTCTGCGAAAAGGCGATACCGCCCGATACCCGGCAGGCAAAGATAGGCGAACTTTCCCTGCCGCTGCCAAAACATGAAATCGATCGCATCGTGGTGATCGGCGACACCGGCTGCCGACTGAAGAAAAGCGACAATGCCTATCAGGCCTGCAACAATCCCGATCTTTATCCATTCGCCAAGGTTGCCGCTACCGCGGCAAGCTGGAAACCAGACCTGGTGGTGCACGTGGGCGATTATGAATATCGCGAAAACAAGTGTCCCGCAAACAATCCCGGTTGTGCGGGCAGTCCATGGGGTTACGGCTGGGATACCTGGCAAGCCGATTTCTTCAAGCCGGGTGCCGCATTGCTGAAAGCCGCACCTTGGGCGCTGGTGCGCGGCAACCATGAATCCTGTTCGCGCGCCGGCCAGGGCTGGTGGCGCATGCTGGATTCGCGGCCGTTGCGCGCAGGGCAGGATTGCAACGATCCAGGCAACGACAATATCGGCAATTACACCGAGCCCTATGCGGTGCCGCTGGGGAACGATGCGCAGTTGATCATATTCGATTCCTCGAACACGCAGAACAGCGTGTTCGCACCGGATGATCTTCGGCGGAAAATTTACAGCGATGACTACCGCAAGATCGAAAAGCTGTCGCAGAACGCGGATTTCAATTTCATGGCGAATCACCATCCGATACTGGGCGTGGATGCCGAACTCGACGAGCAGGGCAGGGTCGATCTGAAGCCGGGTAATCAGGGAATACAGTCGGTATTCGGCAAGATCAATCCGCTGATCATTCCGCCGCGCATCGACGTGCTGCTGTCCGGCCATATTCATGTCTGGCAGGAAGTGAGTTTCTCCAGCCCGCATCCGACCCAATTTGTGGCGGGTTTCTCCGGCACCATGGAAGACCTGGTGCCGTTGCCCGCCCATTTGCCGCCGGGCACCTCGCCTGCACCGGGCGCGGTGATCGAGCATCACAGTTCCTGGGTCAACGGTTTTGGCTACATGACGATGGAACGCAAGGGGCCGCAGCAGTGGGATGTCAAGGTGTGGGATGACAGCGGGCGGCAGGTCAATACCTGCAGCATTAACGGCCGCCATTCGGTTTGTGCTCTGGCGCAAGTCAACCACCCATAATTCCACAACGTCACTCCGGGTTAAACCATGCAAAGAAATTTATTGGCCACGGTTGTGCTGGGCGCATGCCTGTCGGGCGCACATCCGGCCCATGCTGCAACCATGCCGGCGCACCACAAGGAATTCGCAATCGCCGACCGTTTTCACATCGCCGGTGAAGGACGATGGGACCTGCTCAGTTATGATGCAAAACGCCATCGCCTGTTTGTCAGCAGGGCAACCCATGTACAGGTCATCGACACCGATACGGGGAAGGTCGTCGGCGATATTCCCGGCACCGCGGGCGTGCACGGGATTGCGCTGGCCGATGACCTGAATGAAGGGTTTACCAGCAACGGCAAAAGCAACTCGGTCACGGTGTTTGACCTGGCCACCCTCAAGGTCAGGGGCAACATTAAAATTTCCGGCGCAGACCCGGATATCATTCTTTACCAACCCGTGACCCGGCATCTATACACGTTCAACGGGCATTCTGATAACGCCACGGTGATCGATGCCGTGACGCACAGGGAGATCAAAACGATTGCGTTGCCCGGCAAGCCGGAACTGGCGGTTAGCGACAAGTCGGGCAGGATTTTTGTCAACATCGAAAACAAAAGCGAGATAGACGCGATCGACAGCGCTTCGAACCGGGTCATCAGGCACTATCCGCTTGGCAAGGGAATCGGTCCCACCGGATTGGCTATCGATGAAAAGCATCACCGGCTGTTTTCGGTTTGCGCCAACAAAATCATGGATATCCTGGATTCCAGAACCGGACGTATTGTTGCGGAAGTTCCGATCGGGGCAGGCCCGGATGCGGCGGCGTTCGATCCGGCTGTGGGGGTAGCATTCAGTCCGAACCGGGACGGAACATTGACGCTGGTAAAAGAGCAGGACGCTGATCGTTTTACCGTGATGCAAAACTTGACCACGCTACCGGGCGCGCGATCGATGGCCTATGATCCGGCCAGCCACCGGGCCTATCTTGTGACCGCTTCATTCGTGCCGGCGCCGCCGGCAACCCGGGATCAACCGGAGCCCAAGCCCGTCGTCATCCCGGACAGCCTGGTCGTGCTGCGGGTTGCACTGGCCCCCTGATTATTGTTGCTTAGTTCCCTTCTCACATAGGCTTCCATCTGAAAACTAAGCCGCCTGCATTTGGATTCTTCCCTGCATGCTTATCTCTGCCCGATTGATGCTGCTGACTATTGCTTTGATGGATGCTGTAACAATATTTTCGTCCATGCCCACGCCAAAGCACTCCTTACCTCCATCAGAATGCGCTATTTCGATGAATGCACAGGCCTGCGCATCACCGGCTTCATTGCTCGATCTCATTGAACGTTCTTCATAGCTGCGTACTTGAACGTAGATTCCGGCACTTCGCAAGGCATGAACTGCAGCGTCAATGGGGCCATTCCCTTCGCCCACGAGCAGGCGGGGCATCCCTTGAATTTCCGCATTAATACGAATTCCCTGCATTTTTCCGGTTTCGAAAAGGTGATGCTCCAGATAGTGGAATGGCACTGAGGTATCTATATATGTGGAAGAGAAAAGTTGCCAAATATCGGCAGCACTTATTTCACCGCCATGGTTATCCGCATGCTTTTGAACTACACCCGAAAACTCGACTTGCAGGCGGCGAGGCATGACGACTCCGTACTCGGTCTCCAACAGGTAAGCAATGCCACCCTTTCCCGACTGACTGTTCACTCGGATTACGGAATCATAATTTCTCCCGACATCCTTTGGGTCGATAGGAAGGTAAGGCACATTCCAGAGTTGATCCGGCTGCTGAACTGCAAATCCCTTTTTGATCGCATCCTGGTGTGAACCTGAGAACGCAGTAAATACCAGGTCACCAACATAGGGATGTCGCGGGTGTATCGGCAACTGATTGCAGTATTCGACGTTACGCGCCACTGCATTGATGTCGGAGAAATTCAGGCCGGGATCAACACCCTGCGTGTAGAGATTCAAGGCCAAAGTCACGATGTCCACATTGCCGGTGCGTTCTCCGTTACCAAAAAGACAACCCTCGACGCGATCTGCACCGGCCATCAGGGCGAGTTCTGCAGAAGCGACGGCCGTACCTCTGTCGTTGTGCGTGTGCAGACTGAGAATGATGCTGTCACGTCGGGCGAGATGGCGGTGCATCCATTCAATCTGGTCTGCATAAACATTCGGTGTGGCAAGTTCAACTGTGGTTGGAAGATTGATGATTACCTTGTCGTCTGGTGTTGCATCCCATGCTTCTGTTACAGCATTGCAAATTTCAAGCGAAAAATCGAGTTCGGCAGCCGTAAAGGTTTCCGGACTGTATTCAAGCACCCACTCTGTTTCAGGTTGTTCTTGGGTCAACTGCTTGACCAACTTCACGGCAGAAACCGCCATTTCGACGACTTCGGCCCTGCTCATTCTGAAGACGATATCCCGGAACGGTTTCGAGATGGGGTTATAGACATGCACGATAGCTCGGTGTGCATCCTTGAGCGATTCCATGGTGCGGCGAATCAGATGCTCGCGCGCCTGGGTCAGCACCTCGATGGTGACGTCAGCTGGAATGTGATTTCCCTCAATAAGCTCACGCACGAAATTGAAATCGGTTTCAGAAGCGGAGGGGAATGCAACTTCGATCTCTTTGAATCCGATGTCGCAAAGCATGCGGAACATGCGCATCTTGCGTTCAGCATTCATCGGTTCGAACAGTGATTGATTACCATCGCGCAAATCCGTGCTCATCCATACCGGCGGCTTGGTAATCGTGCGGTTTGGCCATTGACGATCCACAAGATTGACTGGCGGGAACGCCCTGTACTTGGTATCGGGATGTTTCAACATGTCTGGTACCCATTGGTTAAGTATTGATAGAACCAAATCGTAACAAGAATCCGCGAGCAGACACTTGCGTATTTAATGTAATTAACAGGTTTATTGGCAATAATATTGCGTAAAATTGCGAAATGTATAAAACTATCTGCCGTATGACCTGATATTCAAGGAATCTTATGGATCTCGACCGCTACGACTTGGAAATTTTGCGCGTCATTCAGGAAGATGGGCGCATCAGTAATCAGAACCTGGCAGATCGCATCAACCTGACGCCTTCACCGTGTCTGCGCCGGTTGAATGCACTGGAAGAATCAGGGCTGATTACGGGATACCGTGCGCTGCTTGATGCAAAAAAACTTGGCCTGTCATTGATGGCGCTGATACTTATATCGATGGATCAACATACTCCGGAGCGCCTTGGCAGCTTTGAGGCCAAGATTGTTGAAATCCCGGATGTGCTGGAGTGTTTGCTGATTACCGGGCAGGACGCCGATTACCAACTCAAGGTCGTGGTTAAGGATATGGATGCTTATCAAGACCTATTGCTTAACCGCATCACTAGAATAAAGGGGGTCACTGGCGTGCATTCAAGTTTTGTATTGCGTCGTGTGGTCGACAAAACGGCACTGCCGCTCTAGCTGAATAGCATTTTGTACGGTCAATTTGAATGCGGTTTTTTTCTGACGCCAAACGGACATTACCTAATTAACAAAGGAACAACAGGGCCGGGCGATTTTGGCTGCTGCTGAACACGATTTAGTAGGCACGGTCAATGAAAAAAGTGAGTTAACGCGGAAATTGTAGCCGTGTTAACTCACCATTTAGACTTTTTTACTAGCGGTTTCCGGTTGTCCGGGCGTTTCTGAATGCGACAGCAAAGAAGCAGATATATTATTGCCCCACGGTGGGGTTGTTCAGGTTGGTCCATTCGGTCATCGATCCGGCGTAGAGCCTGGAATGCTTGTTGCCCATGATCTCGCTGGTCACGAACCAGGTACCGGAAGCCAAATGACCGGTGTTGCAGTAGGAGACGTTGCGTGCCTTCGGGTTGATGTGTAACTGCGCGTAGATTTTCCTGTATTCCTTGGCGCTCATGAATTCGCGCGCCGCGCCGACAGGCTTGACGATCGCATCGGTCGGGAAGGAACGTGCACCGGCAAGGTGACCGGCGGTCTTGTCGATCGGGGCTTTCACGATGCTCAGGAATTGCGCTGTCGGGCGGGCGTCGATGAACTCGTCGGAGCCTTTGCGCAGCCCTTCCTTGACCTGTTTCATCGAAGCCAGGATTTTCTTGTCTTCTCCGCGGGTCGCCCAGTCACCGTTCTTCGCGGAGGCCGGGTCTGTGCTGACCGGGTAGCCTTCCTGTATCCACGCGTTGACGCCCCCGTTCAGGATGGCCATCTTGTCGCGTGGCTCGCCGAAATAGCGCAACTGGAAATACAACCGGGTCGCCATATCCATCGTAAGGATGGAATCGCCGGTTGAGACGATGACCAGCGGCTTGTCGGTTTTGTTCAGGCCGAAGTCGTCCATGGCTTTCTGGAAATGTTCCGCTGTCGGGAGCTGGGCCTTGATCTTCACGCCATCGACAGTGCGTTCTTCGCGGATCTTGCCGAAGTCCACCGAGATGGCTCCGGCGATATGGCCGCCGGTTTCGACCAGGGTTTTCTTGCCGGTTGCCTTGTCGACATTGAACCTGGGTTCGGCGGTGTAAGACTTCATGTCGTCGCGTACGTCCACCACCGTCACTTCGTTCTGATGGTCCTTCAGCCACTGTGCGGTGACCAGAGGTCCCGGCAGTGTTACGGCGCCGGCGGCATGCGCTACTGCAATGGTGATAACACTTGCACCTACCCATTTTGTTATTTTCATTTTCAACCTCCCCGAAAAAATATTAGTTGGTAACGTTCCTTTAGTAGTTGACTGCATTCTCTATGAAACACAGTAATCTCTCCTCGAGACAGCGCGAAATTCTGCACGCGGAGTATATGAGTGCGCCGCACCCCGGTCAAGGTAAGTGATTGATAGTATTATAAGACTCTAATATTGATGGAGGGTAGCACCGGATCATCAAGCGGTATTTGCCTTTTTGGCCGACAGTCTATGGTACACCCGATGCCTATCCACCCGGTCGTTTGGTTCGATGACTTATAGACCAATCAGAGGGTCAGAGCGGCATAAATCCTGAGCATTTTTTCGGGCAGCGTCTTGACATGATCAACCACCATGTAGTTCTTTGCGCCGAATATTCTTGAGATATATTCGTCTGCCTTGGGATCAAGGCCGATGCAATAGGTGTGGATACCGCATTGTTGCGCTTCGATAACCGCATGCTTCAGGTCATAGCGCAGGTAATGCCGGTCGGGCATATCGACATCTGCCGGCGCGCCGTCCGTAATGGTCATCAACAGCTTCTTGCCGGAATGGTGCGCGTTGAGGTGATGGGTGGCGTGGCGTATCGCTGCGCCCATGCGGGTCGAGCGATCGCCCGACATGCCGGCAATTCTGGCTTTCGGGATATCGTCATAGGGCTGGTCGAAATCCTTGAACCGGAAATAATCTACATCCTGGCGGCCCCTGGAATTGAAGCCATGGATGGCCAGCGGATCCCCGACCGCCTCGATCGCGTCTGCAAACAGCACACAAACTTTCTGGGTGAGTTGCAGCACGGTATAGTCCTGCCCCTTTATCGGTTGATTCGCCGAACCCGAAAGGTCGAGCAGCAGCAGCACCGAAATGTCGCGGGTCTTGCGCAATGAACTCATCATCACCCGGTCATCGGGCATTTTCCCCAGCCTGAAATCGATCAGCGAGCGTATCGCGGCATTGATGTCGATCTCGTCCCCTTCCAGCTGTTTCCTGATGCGCCGCACGCCCTGGTATTGAATGGCAAGCAGAAAGTTCTTCATGCGCGTGATCACATGCTTGTTCTGCGCGGTAATGTCTTCGATTATTTTCAACTCGCCGGCCTCCACCACCCTCTCCCGCAGGGTAACCCAGGACGGCGTGCTGACTTGGCTGCGGTAATCCCATTCAGGATAGACGTAGGTATCCGCAGCGGCTGCGTCCTTGATGCGCATTTGCAGGAGGGGCTGCTTCTTGTCTTCTTCCGTCCCGGACAGGGTTTTTTCCGAGGAGATCAGTTTTAACCACGGCACATCCAGCGGGTCGATGGAATCCCAGTTTGCCGATTCCCAGAAGCTGCGGTTGTCGTCACGGTAGGGTGCGCCGGTCTTGACCGGGAGATTTTCAAGCCCGATTTTCCTGTGCCTGAACAATTGCTCAAGTCTGAAACCGAGGTCCCAGGAAAAATTATCCGCCTCCAGATCGTCCGCGCCATGGAACAGCGCGCGGCCCTGGCTGATCCAGGCATCGTCGTCCGGGTAATTTTCATCAAGCAACGCCCGTGCCAGACGGTTGAGGTAATCCGCGACGGTCTGGTTTTGCGATGGGGTGGCGCTATGCTGCCGGGTCCAGAGTGGTTTGAGACCCGGAAATTCGCGTATCGACAGGGTTTCCACCCGGGCATCCTCGATCGTGTCTACCACCGCGCGTTGCCAATTGTTGGCCAACTTGTCACGGAATTGCTGCTTCGAGTACATGATGTGTGCCGCGGCATGTGTTGCAGCCGCACGATAGATTTCCAGGCCGGTATAGCGTGTCACGCCATCCAGAACGAAGTCGTCCAAATACGCGGGCAGGTTGATGGAGGTTTTCTCGACGAAGGGCAGGCGTGTCGCGCCGATTTCGCGTTTCACAGGAATTGTTCTGATCGTGAAATCGCATCCCCACAAGGCGTGCAGATAGATCCTGATGCGCCGCTGCACGTCGCTCAACTCGGTCCGGTTGCGGGTTTCCTGCAAGTCTGGCGGGGATATCCTGGCTGTGCGGCCGAAATAATTCTGCAAACCGCGCACCAGAAGACCGGGGGAAAATTTCATCGCGGAAGAACGGCTCGGCAAGAAATCAGGCAACAAGCGGCGGACATGTATATCGGAATCCCTGCATCGATCATTTCAAAAATAGCCTGTGTTCAAAAATATTCCGGCAACCTATCCCGGTGCTGCCACAATCTTGCCGGGATGGCATGCCGATTTTAAACGCATTAGATATTTTGCTCAAATGCAACTTCAGCCGCGTGGGTTCTGCAAGGTTGGCAGGTATCCGTTCAGCCTCGCTAGTGCTTGTCGCGTGATTCGAGCACTTTGGCGAGCGAGGTAAATTTCTTTGAGCATTGCTGCCAGCTGCCTAAGGCCGGATTGCCCGGATCGAGTTGCGCTTTGCATTCGCATTCGCAGGCCGATGCGCGGTAACACCCCGCAATGTTGCTGCCCTTGCAGGTTGATGCGTATACGGAACACCGGCTATCGCAGGTGCGTGCGATAAACTCGATCTTGTGCAACTGCGCCGGCGAGAGCAGCGTTTTTGCCGGTGCCTGCGTCGCAATACCCCACGCCATCAACGCACATCCGTATGCGAAGATTATGCCGATCGGCCAGTTGAGGCGGGAGAAAAACACCCTGAGTTTCTGTCCCCATGTTGTGTCGCCCACTTTTTGTCCGATATCGAAACGCAGCAATCCCGTCGTTCCCGTCTTCTCATGCAGGCGATCGCAGGCATCGATACATTCGCCGCAGCCGATACACGGATCGGCAACTTTTATATCGGTCGGCTGGATTGCGGTAATGCAGGATGTCGCACAGTAATTGCACTTGGCGCAATCAGATGAACGGGATGCATCGTAGTTTATATGCAGGGCATCCTTGGTCTTGAACAGGATATGGCCCATGCGATAAAAGCAGGCATAGTCGCAAAAGAAATAGCGGACAAACGCGATATCGATGAATATCAGGAGCACCAGAAAAAAATACGCGTATTTCATGGACTCGGTCATTTCCGGGCTGGCGCTAAAGGTAACGAAGTCCCATATCTCGCCGTTCGGATAGAACAGCAGCAGTGGTACCAGTGCCAGAACCATCGAGGCGGCCAGAAAGATTGCCCCGAGTATCAGCCAGTTGACAACCTTGTTCTTGGCGGCGGCGACAACCATGCCCTTGCCGTCCACGCGCACATCGGCACGCTTGCCCAGGAATTTATAAGTCAGATTGTTCGCCCATTCGGAGAGCAGGTTTTGCGGGCAGGCCCATCCGCACCAGACAGCGCCTACCGTCAAATAGGTGATGATGGGGACAGTGGCGACCACGATCGCGAGTCCGGATATGAAGAAAAAGTTCGACCACCATATCTGATGGCTGAGCACATGAAAGCTCGCCGAAGCCAGGTCAACCCGGAATATTCCGAGGGCGGGGATCAGTGAAATCAGCATCAGCGTACCGATCTGGATGCTGCGTCTAGGTAAACGGTATTTATTCGCGTGCATATTGTGGTCTTGAAGTTATCTATTGGGTTAAATGGACAGGGGGGCGGGTAATCGGTTCATTTGCCGTGCAGCGCGCTTCATTTGAGCCGGGAAACTGCCAGGCATCGTATGGAAAACATTGCAGCACAGATGGACAGGCAAACCGACTTTACCGCTCCCGAATCGCGCGGTGCAAATTAGTACTCAATTGAAAGCTTATTTTATCGCGTTACAGCACATTTATCAGGTCAACTTTCAGGATTCGATCGGACAGGCCGTTTTTTCGTGATCGGTTCGCCGTTTTACAAGCGGCCATCAAAATCTCGACGACCCCGATCGGGATCCGGAAATCGCACCTTGACCGTGCCAGATCGCCCTCGATTAAATCAGTGCATTCGGGATCAGTATGGCGACTATTTCAGTCGCGTCTTTCCTCGTGCCGTGTGCTGCTTACAGCACATAAAACAGGATCGCGACATAATGCGCTGCGCTGCCTGCGAGCACGAACAGGTGCCAGATGCCGTGCGCGTGGGTAAGGCGGGTGTCGATCACGTAGAAAACAATGCCGATCGTATAGAACAGTCCCCCGGCCACCAGCCAGGCGAATCCAGCCGGACCGAGCGCGTGCAGCAGCTGGACCAGGGCCACCAGCGCCACCCAGCCCATCGCAATGTATATCAGCAACGACAGTATTCGCGCGCTATTCTTCAGCCACAGTTCCTGCAGGCTGCCGAGAACCGCCAAGCCCCACACCACGCCAAACAGCGACCAGCCCCAGGGGCCATGCAGCGTAACCAGGCAGAACGGGGTGTAACTGCCCGCGATGAGCAGATAGATACTGTGGTGGTCCAGTTCGCGCAGGATATTTTTGGCCCGTCCGCGCAGGCTGTGGTAAAGCGTGGAGAAACTGTACAGCAGAACCAGCGTGAAACCGTAAATCGAAACGCTCACGATCTTCCATGGATCGCCTTGCAGCGAAGCCAGTACGATCAGCACGACTGAGCCGGCGATCGCCAGAATGGCCCCGACCAGATGGGTGATCGCGTTGAACTTTTCCCCGTAGTACAAGATGTAGACCTTATGGGTGATTAAATTGCCTGGCATTATGCGGCCATGTCCTGGTTCATGACATGGCCAATTGGGACGGGCTGGAATGATGAACGCGGCGGGTTAAAAATATGCCGAGCCAGGCACCTTCAATTCCTGTTGGTAAAGTCCGTATAACCGTTGCGATACGGAAATTACCGGATGTAGTCTGCGCGCCCATCCGCAGCCGGAAATATAATCAACCGGATTGTTTTATCAACCGGTTTGCGTGTCACTTCAGCGGCGGGGCGCCCGACTCGATATGCACGGTATGCGTCGGGAAGGCAATCTGGGCACCATGACGGTCGATGATCCCGGCAATCTTGAGCAGCACATCCTGTTTGACTTCATGGAAGTGGATCCATTCCTTTGTCCTGGTGAATGTGTAGATGAAGAAGTCCAGGGAAGAGGGGCCAAAGGTGTTGAAGTTAACGATCAGGGTCTGGTCCGCATCGATCTCTGCGTGATTCTGCAGCATGGTCTTCACCTCTGCCACGATTGTGTCCATCATGCCGATGTCTTCGTAGCGGATGCCGATCGTCTCATGGATGCGGCGATGGGTCATCCGCGATGGGTTCTCCACCACGATGGTGGTGAACAGGGCGTTTGGCACGTAGATCGGGTTCTTGTTGAATGCACGGACCCGCGTGTGACGCCAGCTGATGTATTCCACCGTACCCTCGATTTGTTTATCCGGCGAGCGTATCCAGTCACCCACGCTGAAAGGGCGGTCCAGGTAGATGGTGAGTCCCCCGAAGAAATTGGCCAGCAGATCCTTGGCGGCAAAACCGATGGCGAGGCCGCCGATGCCGCCTGCGGTCAGTATTCCCGAAACGCTGAAGCCGAGGGTTTGCATCGCCACCAAGCCGGTCAAGATGATAACCGTGAGATGGGCCAGCTTCGACAGTGCATCGATGGTGGTGCGATCCACTTCGCCGCCGTCTTTTTCATGTATCGCGACGAAGTTGAGGGCGGTGTTGCGAATCAGGCGGATCAGAAACCAGGCGAGGCAGACGATGATGCCCACATCGCGGATGTGCGGCACTGAATCGAAGATGGCCGCATCGGTCTCTTTGCCCGCGATGTCAGCCGCATAGGTAATCCCGATCAGCCAGATGACGACCGGTACCGGGCGTTTTGCCGCATTGACCAGCGCATCGTCCCAATGGCTGGTGGTCATGCGCGCGACTTTCCTCGCATAACGCAGCAGGAAGTGGCCGAAGAGGTTGGCCAGCGCCGTCGCCAGAACGACCAGTAAAACCTGAAGGAGTAGCGGCTCCGCCAGATAGGAGAGCCCCAGTTTGTCTAATGACGGTTTTATATCCATTGGGTGGCTGGCCATCGCTGGTAAGGGTGAAATGATTTTAACAGAGCACATCGCCGTGCAGCACCGAAGCGTCATCGGTGCAGCGCATTTGATGTTATCCGCTTTGTGGTTCTACCAAAGTACTTCGGACCGGCTAATGGGCGGCCCCTTTGGTTTGTTCCCGGGCCAGGTAGGTTCGTTGCTCTGCGATGGCCTTGCCTATCGTCATATCTTCCGGGATCGGGTCGGACTTGCTGCCGATGTGACCGTTAGCCGCACCGATCGTATGCCGAATGGCATACTGGGAAAATAATGCCCTTTCCTCGGGCGTCAGTTTCTGCAGGGACGGTTTTACGCTGCTGCTCCACTTCGCAATGTCGGTGGGCACGGTGGTGTCGTGGGGATCGCCGCTGCACGCGACCAGTAATAATGCCAGGCAAAGTATCGAAAATATTTTCACGGGTAATTACCTCTCGTTATTTGGATTGAAGACAGATAAACACAGGGCGCCTGAGCAGCATTATTTTATGGGATTGTCGGCACGGATGAAAATGAAATCGACCCCGACAACATTTTAGCGATGCATGCCGCCGCCAAAAGCATTTCCAGTCTGCCCCTTTAATTGGGCGTAAAACTGCCCGCATTCTCGACCCGGATCGACGGGATCAGTGCCCCGATATCCAGCTTGGCCTCAAGGCGGTATGCGACCTGGCCGCGTGCATTCTGCAACAGGTCATTGACGAAGCGCATGCTCTCGATCAGGCCGACTGTCGCGGTGACCTTGAACTCGGCATCACCGTATGCCGGCACGACAGGCAGTTCATTGGCCGCACCTTCCGCGACCCGGTAACTGTTCAGGAAGACTTTGTAGCTCATGCCACGCAGGTTTAGCCTGACCGCATTGGGATTCACGATGCGCATGCCGATCTCGAACCTTGGCGTGAGAGTCCGGGAGGGCAGCATCCTGAAAGAGGTGACATCTACCGATGGCGCTTCAAAGCCCGGGCGTAGCGTCGTGCAACCGGCAACAAGAAAACCGGCACAGCACAACATCAGCAGGGATGTTCCGCAATTGA
The DNA here is from genome assembly GCA_035529955.1 of Gallionella sp. GTDB lineage: Bacteria > Pseudomonadota > Gammaproteobacteria > Burkholderiales > Gallionellaceae > Gallionella. The sequence goes on along the minus strand of DATKVR010000104.1, from coordinate 8,716 downwards.
TCTTGCGGCAACAGGCCAGTGCGCTTGTGCATAGTCGTTTCATGCCGGTCATTATAGGGAGATTCGCGAATCACGGTATGGCAAAGCGCAGCCTGTTTCGGGAAGGGGCTGACCCCTTAATTCGCGGAAAATGGATCAGCTGTGTTGGGCAATATTTGGAGTCCGCGCCGCGTTTGATCGATAGCGATGGCGGTTGACCTTCACCGGCGCTGATGTTTTGCCGAAACGAACAAGTCGGGATCAACCATCGCACCGTTGAGTATCACGCTCCAGTGCAGATGCGGGCCGGTGGCGCGCCCGGTCATTCCGGAACGCCCGATGCGCTGGCCCTTGCTTACCATTTCGCCGGCTTTCACGCCGATCCGGTCCAGGTGGCAATACATGGTGATCAACCCGTCGCCATGGTCGATAAAGATCGTCTTGCCGTTGAAAAAATAATCGCCGACCGCCAGCACCTCACCCCGTCCGCTTGCCCTGACCGGCGTGCCGCGCGGCACAGCGACATCCAGGCCGGCATGCGGTGCGCGCGGTTCCCCGTTGAAGAAACGGCGCAAGCCGAAACCGCTGGACAACCTCCCGTTTGCGGGCATGATAAAAGCCAGGTCGGGTTTCTGTACAGCGCGCCAGTTAAGTTTCAGCTTCTTGATGTTTGCGATCTCGCGGATAGCGCGCGCCTCGTTTTCAGGCGACAGTTCAACCTTGCTCGTGTCCTTCATGGTGATGCGCTGCTCGGGGTAATTCTTGGCGTTGACCATGAAGTCCTGCATTCTCGTCACGTCGCCAATCTTGATGCGCAAATCATGCGAACCCGGCGTGATATCGAGTGGCAGGCCCACCACCGCATACCATTCATCGTGATCGGCGGTGACCAGCACCGGCTGGTCGTTCAGCCATGTTTGCGGCATACCGGCACCGCCCGAAACGCTACCGAGCGGAATCACCGCCACGCCGCCGGGCACATTCGAAGATAGCGGGAGGCTTGCATGCGCAAGCAGGGGAAAAGCAAAAGAAAACAGCCCGACCCGTAGGCAGGTTCGGAAAGTGGCGGCAGTTAATGTAGACATGGTAATTCCCCGCAGGGATAGCAGCGTTAGCCGTCCGACACCCATAATTCCCCGGGATGCCGTGATTTGTCCCCTGATATCAGCTAGCGGCAATTCACCCGCCACTCTCGGGCGGGGTAAATGAGCAGCGCCAACTGGTGACCCTGGAGTCCTTCGGGACCGCCCGGCTTGCAAGAATTTCGGCAATCGCCTGAGTCGAAGCAGCTTGGCATTTCGCTATCGTTTTAATATAGGGATTGAACACCCAGTACTGATGGACGTGCTCGGAATTTTCCAGTTGGAGGATCAGAACCGTGCCATTTGCCTTGCTCTGGTCGCACCCCGACATAAGCAGGAGGCCAAGCACCGCCAGCAGCAGCAGGATTTTCGAGGTGGCCGGGGAATAGTGATTGTGATTTTTACGCATATTGGATGAATGTTAAACCCTTATCAGGATGTTGTGGCGTAATGATTTGGCTTGCAGGTCAAGTCGATCGGTGCATCGCCGCGTCCCGTTTGAATACTGGCCAGGATTATTCGTTACCCATGCCCATGAATTTGTCAAAATTGGCGATGTAGTTATCCAGATTTTCTTCCAGCATTTTTCGGTATTGAATAGAAAAATGATCCATAATTTCCTCGCGTGCGGCAGACATCTCCTGGGCAGAGTCAAAGCCATTCGCACTGACCCAGGCATTAAACCGAACAAGCGCATACATCATTGAGTCGTTGACCTTTATCAGCCCAGCTTCTTTCAGCTGCTCATTTGACAAGTTGATATGCGCATCGGCGCGCTCATAAAACTTTTCATCTACATCCATAATTTTTCCCATTTATCGCTAACCTAAAGTGGACACCCGGAAATGCGCCGGTAAAGGTACCTTCGGGGTGCATGAATCCATGCCTTCGTATTAAAGCGCATTTGACGGGGCAGCGTCGGGATTTTTTGCGGGCTGTTTCATTTCTGGGCGTACTTGGATAGTGTGTGCTGCCGGGATATTTGTCTTCCGGAAAATCATGGCCTGACCCATGATTCGTGGCGGCATCTCAGAGCTTTGGAATGCGTATGCGGCTGACCATCAGTGAGCCGGAAACCGCGAACAACAATACCAGCGGATGAAGCGTGAAGCCGGCCAACATCACCTTGCCGACCCACAGGGATTCGCCCAATGCGCCCTGTGTGGCGGCCGCGAACATCAACGCGACCAGCAACACGGAGGTCGGGATGGGCGTGCCCTCGAAGTACTTCACTTTATCTCCGCCCTCGGACATCACCTCGGTCGTGATGTTATAGCGCGCCAGGCGCGATACACCGCATGCAACAAAATAGACCAGAACAATACGGTCATATAAGCCCTGCATGCCGCATCCGTAGGCAATCACGGCGGGGGCAACGCCGAAGGAAATGACATCGGAGAGTGAATCGAGCTCGCGGCCCATTGCTGAAGTCTGCTGTCGCCACCGGGCAATCCGCCCATCCAGAACATCGAAGATCAACGCGGCTACGACCAGCCCGCACGCAAAGTAGACGTGCATGACATTGCTCGTTTGCAGATAGGTCAGCATGGAAAACAATGCTCCCGTGCCGCAGACCGCGTTTGCCAGTGTAAACCAGTCGGCAAGATGGAACTCGCGAATCATGGAGAATGGTTTTTTCATTTCGTGGCCACCTCGTACGAACGCAAGGTCGACTGACGAATCAGAGAATTTCTGTTCAGGTTCTGCTCAAGGTTCACTTTGTTGCGGGTACACATGGTTGCTCCAAAAAGATTGATCGCGCGCTGTTATATAGCCGTTTGATTACAGTTGATACGCCAGGCTGAATCCCATTGCAGGCTGGTCGGTTTGGTAGTGTTGCGGCTGGTACAGCGACCATCCGGCGAATAGGTCATACATTGTGCTTCGTCCCAGATTGCCCCGGAATCCGGTCGTAAACCCGGCCAGCTTGTTGCCGAGCAGGTTGGCGGTATTGTCGCCGAATACCTTGCCGAAATCGAGGCCGACATAGGCCGATTGCGCGGTACCGGAAATGGGAATGCCGATCTCGTTGCGCATGAAAAAACCTTTCTCGGCACTCAGCGCATATTCCCCGTCGAAGCCGCGCACCGTCCAGCGGTTGCCGATGGAGAACCATTCGCCGGCATACAGGGCGGTGTTGGTGTTTTGCGCACGCAAGGTGGCGCTGTAAATGAGATGGCGAGCCTTCAGCGTGAAGGGCACGATCAGCGAAACATCCAGCGTTTCGAGCGAATAAAGGTTGTGCGGACTGGTGCCGGGCAAGTCGGCCGGATCTGCCTGTGCGCCGAACCATGGCGCACCCCGACGATAGGCCAGCGTGGCATCAAGCTGGGCCTGCCCGATATTGTGTTTGTGGACCAGTGCGATCTCGGCAAATGCGGTTTCGCGCTTTTGCACCAATACCTCGGTGTCATCGATATAGGAATGGCTGAAGCGTTTTCCGGTGCGGAACTGGACGCTGCTTTTGCTGAACTGGTCGCGATAGAACAGGTAAGTCATCTTCGCTTCAAGGGTCTGCCATTTGCCGCTGGACAGGAAACTTGATGCCGTACCGAAGATGCGCTGATGATATTGATACTCGCTGGCGGTCAGCGTGCTTGTCCAATAACCGTATGGAATCGAATAGGACGCATTGTCGCCGCTCGTCCCGCGCAGGTAGCTGTTGCGATCGGCATCCGTGCTCACCCCGATATTGAGTATATCGTTTGCCCCAAGCAGGTTGTCCCACCCGAACTGCAGCCCCGCCTGGGTCTTGCCGGTTCCTTTTGCGCCGCTGTCGTCCAGGTTGAGGATGGCTTTCCACGGCTTGCTGCGCTTGACCGAGATGATGATGTCGCTTTCGCCCAGCCCCGCCGCCGGTACGATCTGCATCTCCACATCCTGGCTCGTGACGCGCTTCATCTGCTCCAGCCCCTGCTCAAGGTCGCGCAGGTTGAGCAGTTTCCCGGCAGAGGTCGGGAACGCGTTCTTCCAGGTTCCTGCCGTGTTCGGATCGGCAAACCTCAGTTCATGGATGATTCCGGGGATCAAAGTTAATTTGAGCGTTCCGCTCGCCATGTCCTGTTCGGGAATACCGACCCGCGTGGTGGAATAGCCGCGCTCCAGGATCTTCGCGGTTACACCCTTGACGATCATGTTAATCCCTTCACGCCCGATGCACTTTCCCTTGTACTGCTCCAGGAAATCCTGCGCAAAACGGAATGTGTCGAGCGGGAGCGTGCTTGCACCATAACGCCGTGCTGCCGGCGAAAAATTGCCGGGCACGTCCAGCACGAATTTGTTGACGGTAAAACAGGGTGTCTCTGCCGCGGGCAATTGATAGATACCGACACTCGGAATTGCGCCCTGGAGATTGACGTTGGGCGCCTTCAGCTCGCGCTCGCGTTGCAGCGCTTCCTGTCTGGCCCGGTTGCGTAATTCCTGGGTGTCTGTAGTCTCTACCGCTGCACGACTGTTACCCGCGAGCGTGATCATTGCCACGATGAAAGCGGAAGCATACGTTGAAAATAATTTGTTGTTTAAAACGGCGCTATGCATCTTTCCTTGCCATGCTGCCTGCAATCAATAATCCTGCCCAAAACGGCACAGAATTATTCCCCTAAAGATTACGCTGAAGGAATATAGCTGCTCCCGGAAATAAAAGATATATGCCAGGGCTATAAGCTGCTTAAGTCCCGGCAATTAGATATGCCTACTTGCAGATCACGTCATCAAGGAAATTGATCAGGGTGAAGGGGTGGTATGCAACGGACCGCAGCGCACGGAGTGTTCTGGGATGGATAGCATTATTGACAGTGGCACAAGCCGGAGAAATGTCCCCGCTTAAGGCTTTTATTCGATTTCTCTGCGACCCTATGCAGACAAATTAAATTGTCATCGTATAGAAAAGTCAGAGTCAACGATCAGACACGATAAAGGTGGCATCGCCGATTGACGAACGCCCACGATGGGGACGTTGCCATGTCAGCTTTAGTTCGGTAAGCGTAAGTCAATCCCACTGATTTTGTTCTGATGCGCCACTTTTTATCACGGCTATGTGTCGAAAGTAACGGATAGAAAAAATTGAAAGCTGACCTATACGCAGGCTAACCCGATAATCATCGGGAAAATTTAATTTTGATTCAACTTAAAGGTGCTTTTTGAAAAACGCCATGGTTCTGGTCCAGGCAAGTTCCGCTGCTTTTGCATCGTGTTTTAAATAGGCGAGGTTTTTTGAGTCGGCTTCTTCATTGGCAAAGGCATGCTTTGCGTCGTAGCGGAAAAACTCAAAAGATACCGAAGCCGCTGTTAATTTTTTCTCCAACTCATCAACGCCGCTTATGGCAAAGACATCGTCATGACTGGCCCAGTGCCCCATGATGGGTGCGGTAATCTTTGTGGCATCGATATAATCCAATGGCGGATAGCCATACCAAACTACCACGGCATCCAACCCGGGCACAAAAACACTTGAAAGCAGGGTTAACGCCCCGCCCATACAAAATCCGGTGATCCCGACCTTGCGGCTTCCCAGCCCCTTCAAATATTGAACTGCGCCGCGAATATCCTGGCCGGCGGCATCAGCAAAATCAAGGTCGTTCATTAAATGCTTTGCTTCATTTTCTTCCAGTGCCAATTTGCCGCGATATAAATCAGGCACCAAAGCCTGGTAACCCGCGACCGCCAATTTATCGGCAACGGCCTTGATTTGATCATTCAAGCCCCACCATTCCTGAATGACTACGATTGCCGGAGCATTTTTACTATCCTTTGGTTTGGCAAGATAAGCATTGGCGGTCTGTCCATCCGGTCTTTTATAACTAATAATGGAGCCCATTAGATTTCCTTTAAATTGGTTTGGATTGAAATTGTCAGCATGACTTTATCATGATCATGAGTAATTGAAATTGCGGGTTATCATCGTATGACAGCTATTGGCGGTCTAAATCAGCCCCCGAAACTTGGCATTCAAATAGATCCGGGTGTCCAAGTTTATGTTCCGGGGTGTCATGATGAATATAGTTGAAATCCTCGTCAAACAAGGATGCAATGGATGTGGTGCCCCGAACACGAATCGAACGTGTGGCCCCACTCTTAGGAGGAGTGTGCTCTATCCACTGAGCTACCGGGGCAATGCTATCTTTCTGGCGCGATCCTACCCGGTCCTGATTACGCCCTTTTTCAAAATATGCCGACAAATGGCGAATGAACAGGAGCGGTGACGAATAAGGCGCATTGATATCAATTTTACAAAAACAACAACTTGCGTTTATAGGGCTATTTGCAAGAAGCACCTGTAAACGCTTGGGAGACGCCGCTTATACCCACTTAACTGCGGGGATAGTCAGGTTGACCAGCCAATGATCGCATTTTAACGCAAACAAAGCCCAACTAAAACGACTATGAAAAAAATGACACGATTCAAACTGCCCGCCACCGTGATTGCGATCGGCCTCGTCAGCTTTTTCAACGATCTGGCCTCGGAAATGGTCACGCCATTCATCCCGATACTGATCGCGACCGTGCTCGGCGAAGGGCCGGTGATACTCGGGCTGGTGGAGGGTGTGGCGGATGCGGCGGCCAGCGTGCTCAAGCTGTGGGCGGGACACTATTCCGATGCAAAGCATGGCAGGCGCAAAAGATTGATGGTGTTCGGCTACGGCCTGTCCAACCTGGCGCGCCCTCTGCTGGGTCTGGTGTCGGGCTGGGGCGGGTTGCTGCTGCTGCGCAGCCTGGACCGCGCCGGCAAGGGATTGCGCAATGCGCCCCGCGACGCACTGCTGGCGGACAGCGCCCCGGCACAGATTCATGGCCTGGCCTATGGATTTCATCGCGCGATGGACAATGCCGGCGCGCTGGGCGGTACGCTGCTCGCGGTTGCCGCGCTGAGCTTGATGCACTGGCCGGTGCGCGAAGTGATCCTGTGGTCGGCGGTGCCGGGCGCGCTGGTGCTGCTGGTGCTGGTCATCGGTGTGCGCGAACCTGCGGCCCGCGAACTTCCGGTCAGGGGCAAACCCGCGGGGCAGGAAGCGGAACAGGGCGGGTTGCACCCCAGGCTTTCGTGGACGCTGCTTTCGCCCACCATGCGCCGATATCTTGTGGTGCTGGTGCTGTTCACCTTCGCGCGCGCATCGGAAACATTCATCCTGCTGCGCGGCAACGAGCTGGGCATGAGCCTGGTGCACGTACTGCTGCTCTGGGCGCTGCTGAATGTCTGCAAATCCGCGGCGTCGCTGCCGGGCGGCCACCTGGCGGATGCGTTCGGCAAGCAGCGCATCACGCTGCTCAGCTGGTCGGGCTATGCGCTGGGTTTCGTGCTGCTCGGCATGGTTGGACACAGCAGTGAATTGTGGTTCGCCACCGTGGTCTATGGTCTGCTGATCGGCCTCGGAGAGGGATCGGAGCGCGCGTTGATCAGCCTGTATGCGGACGAGCGCGAACGCGGCACGGCGTTTGGCTGGTATCATCTTGCCGTGGGCATCAGCGCGATCCCTGCCGGGTTGCTGTTCGGCACGGTGTGGCATTATCGGAATGCCGGGGATGCATTTTTCTATGCGGCAGCACTGTCGTTGCTGAGCGTGTTGTTGCTGCGCTTCTGGAGTTTCAGGGCTATATCGATCGGAGAGAAATAAAATGAAGTGGTTGGCCTTAATTGCAGTGTTGATTGTGTTCGCGGCGTTGCTGGTGGCACGCGTAGCGCGTTCCAGCGTTTTGCCCGAAGTGGGCAAACCCGCGCCGGATTTCAACCTGCCGGACCAGCATGGCAAACTGCATACCCTCGGCGAATATCGCGGCAGGTGGCTGGTGCTGTATTTTTATCCCAAGGACGAAACACCGGGTTGCACACAGGAGGCGTGCGCTTTTCGCGATGACATGAACCAGATCACCGCACTTGGTGCTCAGGTGGTCGGGGTGAGCGTGGACGGCACCGCAAGCCATGCCGAATTCGCGAAGAAGTATCATTTGCCGTTTCCATTGCTGGCCGACAAGACCACCGGGACAGCGGATCGATATGGCGCGCTGATGGATCTGTATCTGATCAAGTTCGCGCGGCGCTATACCTTTCTGATCGATCCACAGGGAAATATAAGGAAAGAGTATCTGAGCGTCGATACCTCACGCCACTCGCAACAGATCATTGATGACCTGAAAAAGTTAACCGCCGGCGAAAAGCTGTAAAATGGCGACCGGGGCGAGCCGGCTTAAATAAAGTTGATGGCTGACTTGCCGCATGAATTTTCCTAATGCCCGAAAGCGTTGCCAGGGTATATCAATCAATTTTCAATTTCTCAGAAAAATAACTTATGCCGTTTATCACTTTGGACAAGGCGAGTCTCGCCTTTGGTCATGTCGCATTACTGGACCATGCCGATTTTCAGCTCGACGAGGGCGAGCGCGTCGGCCTGATCGGGCGGAACGGTGGCGGCAAGTCGAGCATGATGCGCGTGCTGGCGGGCCAGGGCACGCTCGATGACGGTCTGGTGTGGCGCGCGCCGACCGCGCGGATCTGCTATGTCAGCCAGGAACCGGTGCTGGATGCCGATGACACGGTGTTCGATGCGGTGGCGAAAGGCCTGGGCAAGCTGCAAAAGCTGCTGCACGATTATCATCATGTGTCCCATCAGCTGGCTGAACCGGACGCAGACTTTGACAAACTGCTGGAAGAGATGCAGCAC
>DATKVR010000103.1:0-7404 GCA_035529955.1 Gallionella sp. | reverse complement strand
TGGGTTTGCGAGTAGTCATATGGTGGTGCTCTCAGGTTGAACGGAGCGGTATAAAATTCATGTCCGCAATGTGTGAACTTTCTCACGATACGGGCATGGCATGCAATGACCAAAATGGGTGAACTTCGCCTGGTTTTCTCTCTACAGCAGTCTTCGAAGCGGATGTGCAAGATGTGGACAGCGCCCCACTCTTCACTGGACGCTATTTAACGAACGGGATCAGCATCGAAATATTTTAACCATCACGCCGTCGCAGCTGTCTTCCAGCCTATTCCGTCACAATGAGTCCGGTAGTGACCGGCTTGGGAATCACCGGGAAGCGAGCACGCAAACGCGAGAGTTCCTGCTTGACAGACAAAGGTCGCATTCGTGCCAATTGCAGAACTTCGGCATATTGTCACAACGCCAGCTCCCCATACAATATTCACCAATAATAATAGAGTAATCAACTTCGTTGATTTATTCATTGAAGGGCGCATATCTCCTCATAGTTACCTAGCTGATTCATATGAGATTGATTTTCGTTGGGTAGTCGAAACCGCCGAAAATCGGATTGATGGCAATTAAGTATTCACACGTATATCTCTTACTGCAATGCTAAGGAAGGTCTGAATAAGTAGCAACAAATGGGAACGACACCCCCAGATTCTGCTTTGGATATTCGAATTGGCCGGAAATTGCCCTGGCAAGGGTCATTTCGCCGACCATTCCGGTCGATTCCTCGCTCATCAGACGCACCTCTCCTGCTGAATTCGCAACAGATGATGTCGCGCCATGAACAGATTCGCCAGTGCCGCCACAACGAACAGGCGATTGCCGTTCTTCATCATGCCGCGATAGCTGACCTTGGCAAAACCAAAGATGCGCTTGATGATGAGGAAGGCATGTTCGACCTTGGCGCGTACGCTCGACTTCCTACGATTCTTCTCCTGTTCCCGATCCGTAAGCCCCCTGTGGCGAAACCCCTTCTGGTTGGTGAAATCGCGCGCCTTGGGTGCAGCCTCGGCAATCAGCTCCTTTTGGCTGGAATAGGCGGAGTCGCCATACACCCGACGTTCGTTGCCGTGCAGCAGGTCGGGGATGCTGTGCTTGTCATGCTCGTTGGCCGCCGTGGCCACGACAGAGTGGATCAGCTTGGTCTTGCTATCCACACCAATGTGCGCCTTCATGCCGAAGTACCACTGGTTACCTTTCCTGGTCTGGTGCATCTCCGGGTCGCGCGCCTTGTCCCGGTTCTTGGTCGAGGACGGTGCGTTGATGATAGTGGCATCGACGATGGTACCGGTCGAAACCTTCATTCCCTTGGTTTGCAGATGACGTCCGACTTCTTCGAACAGGCGCTTGCCCAGTTCATGTTGTTCCAACAGATGGCGGAACTTGCACACAGTGGTTTCGTCCGGTGCACCTTCCCGTCCCAGATCGATGCCGACAAATTCGCGCATGGACAAAGAGTCGTAGAGGGCTTCTTCTACAGCAGGATCGGAGAGGTTGAACCAGTTCTGGAGGAAGTAGATGCGCAACATGCGCTCAAGGCCAACAGGCGGGCGTCCGTTACCCGCTTTGGGGTACACAGGATCGATCAATGCGCACAGGGCAGACCAGGGCACCACGCGATCCATCTCAGCCAGAAACGCCGCGCGACGCGTCGTCTTGCCGTACCTGTCAAAGCCACCTGGAGAGAGCGTCATTTGTTTCATCGTTCGGTTCCGTTTGTTCGATCTTCGCTTCTGACAGCATGAAACGAAATCGTTCAGGACTTAATCAGAGATTCCCTAACGTAAATTTGGCCGGGCTTGATTAGGCTTTTCTTGGGTATTTATCACCTAAAAATCTCAAATACTCCTTCAATCAGAAATGAAACTACTCAGTTTTTAGTTTTTACTGAGTAGCAATCCAGTTACTTTCGAATCTTAAACGAAAGGAGTTAACGCATCATGGAATGGAAAGATGAGTATTCATTGGGTCTACTCGAAATAGACAATCAGCATAGGCTTCTGCTACGCAGTTTTACTGTCATCGAAGAATCGATCAAGTTGGATCAGGGGTGGTCCAACACCCACTACGCCATCATCGAATTGATCGAGTTGGTTCGCATGCATTTTTCCTTCGAGGAAGCGCTGATGCGTATTTTCGCTTATCCGGGAATCGAAGAGCATCAAAAAGAACATCAGGGCTTCTTTGACCATCTGAAAAGAATCGAACACCACTCACTGAAGAAGTCTGCCGAGAAAGGAATGGTTCAGTTCCTTAGAGACTGGCTGACAAAACACATACTTGGCACTGACAGAGACTATGCAAAACATATTTTTTCGGGGGCACAGGTTGTTAGGTTAAATGGCATAGCGTCATAGATTTTAGCAATGGTCACTTCCAGAGTTAAAAGACAATGGCAAAATGCTTCGAAAAAGTGATTGTTTTTTGATCTCTTGAACTGTATGGAAAACAGGTGGCTCTCGAAATGGAAAGCGATTGTTCGATCCTGGATAAGCCGATATTCCGATTTGTGTCGCTTGCTGAACTTCATGACCGTCGGGTTTCGGGCATCGAAATTAAAAAGCTTTCTGTCTCTTCAGGGTCGGGAAAAATCAGCCAAGGCAAAAGCTGTGTTCAGATTGAGCGGCTGTTTTAGAGAGTGCAGGGGACATGCTACTTCCACACTGTTATACGAAGGGATAATTGTTATCGACCCTGCTTGAGTACCTCGTGAAATGCAGGTCACCCCGACGGGATTGATTATCGTGCCGCTTTCAGCAAGACAAGGCGCCGTGGCGGTTTCTGCTTCAGCGGCGGGCACGCATCCGTTTCGAAATCGCCCAATACACGGCGGCGACGAGCAGGCTCAGCACCAGTGCACCAGCCAGCCAGATGGCTGTCGTATCAACCCGCGTCAACCATGTTTCAATCTGGCTGCCGAAGTAGTACACCCCGGAACTCCATGCGCCGACCCAAAGCAGTCCGCCCAGCGCGTTGTAGCTGGCAAAGCGTTTCCAACCCATACCGGCGCTGCCCGCAACGATGCCGTTGAGTTGCCGAAGTACCGGAATAAAGCGCGCAACGATGACGATTTCGGGACCGTAATGCGCAAAGAAATGTTCTGTCTTGTTCAACCGTTCGGCGCTGATGCCGACACGCGCGCCATGGCGGATTATCAGTCTGCGCCCGCCGAAATGACCGATGGCATAACCCACATTGTCGCCGAGCACTGCTGCTGTCCATGCTGTGAGACCCACCAGCCAGATGTTGAGCTGGCCCTGGGTGGCGAGAAACGACGCGGTGACCAGGAACGCCTCGCCGGGCAGCGGCAAACCAAAAGATTCCGCGAACAGCACGCCGAACAATGCGCTGTAACCGTATTGGACGATGAAGGGGTGGGCCGTGGCCAGCAGACTATTCATTATTTTGCAAATCCACCCATGATGAGCGGATCATCCGACTTCTTCCCAAAGCGCCCGAAGCGCAAGGCCAAAGTCGGCAGCACCAGCAGATTCAGAATTGTCGAGGTGATCAAACCGCCGAGTATGACCAGTGCCATCGGCCCCTCGATCTCGTTGCCGGGCGCGCCGCTGTACAGTGCCAGCGGCAACAGGCCGAGACCGGTGACCAGGGCAGTCATGATGATCGGTACCAGGCGCTCGGATGCGCCGCGCTTTGCGGCAGCCGAGTTCCAGGCCATGCCTTCCCGGGTGACCAGATGCTGGAAATGGGAAATGAGCATGATCGAATTGCGCAAGGTAATGCCGAACAAGGTGACGAAACCGATCAGGGAACCCAGCGTCAGATCGCCGCCCGTGATCAGCACCATCACCACGCCGCCGACCAGCGCAAAAGGCAGATTCACCAGCACCAGCAGCAATGCGCGCGTACTGCGCAGGGCCATGAACAGCAGCAGCACGATGCCGACACCCGCCAGGGCCGCGTTAACCAGCAAATCATGCTGCGATTTTGCCGCGGCCTGCGCTTCTCCGGCGAACACCGCATAGGTCCCGCCGGGGAAAATCACGTCTTGTTTGATGCGTGCCTGTGCCTCCGCGACAAAAGCGCTGATGGCACGTCCGCGCACGCCGGAGGTGACCGTTTGCAAACGTTGCCCGCCGGTATGCTGGATCTGGAAACGTCCGGTCGATTGATAGATGTCGGCGAGTTGCTCAAGCGGCACGATCACGCCTTGCGGATTGCGCATCGGCAACAACCCCACCTGTGCCGGATTCTGGCGGCTTGCGGGACTCAGGGACACGGTCACATCGTGGACCTGGCTACCCGTGTAAACCTGCGCGACATTTACGCCCTTGTACGCGGCCTGTATTGTGTCCAGCACATCCACCGGATCAAAGCCGAAGCGTGCCAGCTGATCCTGGCGTAACCGGATGTCCAGTTGCGGTGTTCCCGGCGGAGCCAGCACGCTTACCCCGACGGCGCCCGAAATGGTTTTCAATATCCGCGCAATTTCCTGCGCCTTGGCATCGAGGACATCCAGGTTGTTGCCGAAGATATTGACGACGACCGGCGCCGTAAAGCCGGAAATGGTTTCATCGATACGCTCGGTGAGGAAGGTGTTGGCGGAAGTCGCCAGGCCCGGAAAGTGCGCCAGGGTGCGCTGGATGTCGGCCAAGACCCGCGCCTGTTGTTTCCCCGACAGGGTGTCCAGATCGACCTCGAATTCGCTGGTGTTGACATCCGTCGGGTCAACCACCTCGGCGGCTCGCCCGGCCCGTTGTGCAACCAGACGCACGCCCGGAATATTGCTCAAGGCCAGCGTGATCTTGCGGCCGATGCGCATCGATTCGGCCAGGGAGGTGCCGGGCGCCGCCGCCATATGGACGATGTAATGTCCCTCGCGCATTTCCGGAATAAAGCTGCTGTTCAGAAACGGCAGGGTCGCCAGTGCCGCAATGCACAACACGGCGATGAGAGCAATGATGAGTTTCGAGCGGTGTTCGACGCGTGACAATAGCCTGGCATAGCGCGCCTTTAATCCCCGGACCAGGCGCGGTTCCGTTGTTGGCAGCGGCCGGTTGGCCAGCAGCACATAAGCCAATGCCGGCGTCACGGTCAGGGCAACCACCAGCGATGCAAGTATCGCCAGGATATACGCGATACCCATGGGGGCAAACAATTTCCCGGCAACGCCGGACAGGGTCAGCACCGGCAGGAATACCAGCGCGACAATAAAAGTCGCGAAAACCACCGCGCTGCGCACTTCTATCGAGGCCTTCAACACCACACGCATGGCGGACAGGGGGTTTTCCAGCGCATGATTTTCACGCAGGCGGCGGAGAATGTTTTCCACATCGATAATGGCATCATCCACCACCTCGCCGAGTGCAATCGCCAATCCGCCGAGCGTCATGGTATTCAGGCTGATGCCGAAATAGTGCAGGCTGATCACCGCCGCCAGCAGCGACAGGGGAATGGCCGTGGCCGAAATAAAAGCCGTTCTGACATCGAGCAGAAATAAAAACAGCACCGCCACAACCAGGATCCCGCCGAGCAACAGCGCCGTGCGCAAATGGCCAATGGCAGTCGTGATGAAGTTTGCGGGGCGAAAAATATCCGGGTGCAGCACCACCTGGTTGCCGGCCAATACCGGTTTTAATCCCGCCAGCGCACGGTCCACCGAATGCGTGACGGACAGCGTATCCGCCCGGTACTGGCTTTCGACGATCAGCATGATGCCCGGCTGGTCCCTAATGGATGCGGCGCCGACCGCGGGTGCAGGCGCCATGACCACCCGGGCGACATCGCCCAGATGAATGCCGATGCCGTCGTGATACTTCACCACCACTTGGGCCAGCTGTGCGGTGGTCTGTGTTTGTCCTACGGTATTGATCACGATGCGCTGGTTGGCGTTTTCCAGAAAACCCGCACCGCGCACACCCGTCGCGCGGCGGGCAGCATGCAGCACATCCTGCAACGACAAGCCGTAACGCACCAGTTTCTGCGGGTCAACCTGAATCTGGAATTGCGGCACAGCGCCGCCGAACACCACCACGTCGGCGACGCCGGGCAGGCCCAGCAGTCTGGGCCGCAGGGTCCACTGTGCGAGATCGTGCAACTGCATGGAGGTGCATGCGTCGGAGGTTATTCCGATCACCATCGCCACACTGGTCGACGAGGTGAGCGGCAACAGTGCCGGAGGCCTGACGCCGCGCGGCAGATTTCCGGCTACCGCGTTCAGCCGCTCTGCGGCCAGCTGACGCGCCCGGTAAACATCCATGCCGTCGCGAAACGTGATGGTGACCATGGACAGGCCCTGCAACGATTTTGAGCGCAGGGTTTTCAACCCGACCGTACCGCCCAGCGCGTTTTCGACCGGCTGGGTGACCAGGGTCTCGACCTGCTCGCTGGACAGACCGGGTGCTTCGGTCTGGATGATCGCCTGCGCCGGTGCGAATTCGGGGAACACATCCAGCCGCGACTGGTAAAGTGTAAAGATGCCATAGCCGGCCAGCAGGCACGCCAGACTGATCACCACGCCGCGCCAGCGGATGGCGAAACGCACGATGGCGGTCAACATGCCTGCATCCCGATGCAGTGTGGTGCGTTCATCAGTCGTCGCATTCCGGATCCTTGCAGCCCGAGCCGCCGGGTGGCGGTTTCAACTCTTCGGAAAGCAGCAGTTGCGCGCCGCTGACGACCACATGTTGATCCGCTTTGAAACCCCGGGTTACAAAAAAACCGCCCTGCATCGGAGATTGCTCGGGGACCGGGTAGCGGGCAAACTGCCGGGCATTGATTTGCACATAAGCCCATGGCTGACCGCCATACCAGACGATGGCATCGGCGGGAACAACCATGCCGCGCGCGCCTTTTTTGGCTGTCGGCAGGTATGCGGTGACCAGGGTCCCGCTCGCCAGCGGTGCCGCAGCGCGATAAATAAAGGCGCTGCCCTGAATAACGGGGTCGCTCTGCGGCGAGGCCGAAACCAGTTGTGCCGGCAAGCGTTGCTTGTCGTTCGCGTCAATTTTTATTTGGGCAGGTGCAGTGGTGCCCTCATCGAGCGGCACGGTAATGCGCAGCAAAACCTCCTGCCGGTTTAATAGCCGGTCAAATTCCGGTGAACGGGAATCGAGCGCCCAGTGCGTGAGCGTTGCACCGAACTGTTGCCGCATCGCTGCCTGGATATTTTGCAGCTTGAGCGCAGTCGCTCGCGTCCTGGCCTGATCGGAGCGATAAGCCGCTTGCGCCGCCTGATACGATTTCAGGGAAACATTCTGGTTGTCCTGGTACAGGGCCAGACTGCGGCGGTACTCCTGCCGCGACGCTGCCAGCGCGGCGCCGGCCGTATCCGCATCGGCCAGCCCGGCAGTGTAACGGGTGCGCAAATCAATCAGCGGCTGCAAATCCAGCACCGTGCCATAAGCGGTGATTCCCGGCCGGTCTATCGGGCTGGTCAGCGCATCCGCG
>DATKVR010000102.1:0-42885 GCA_035529955.1 Gallionella sp. | reverse complement strand
GGATTGTAGGTATTGATATGCGGACCCGCGACAAACGGCTTCCCGGACATCAGGCGCACCGCCCCCATGTCGTTGGCCTCCACCGTGTAGCTGCCGTTTTCCGCGAGGCGGCGCAGGGTTTTGAGGTCCGATTCGGATTCGATCAGCGCCTGGGTGGACAGCACCACCTGCTTGCCGGCTGCGGCGAGTTTTTTCGCCACTTCCAGCCAGTCCTCCAGCCGGAAATTATGGCGCTTGGAACACACCGTCTCGCCGAGATAGACGATATCCAACGGCGCCGCGGCAATACGCTCGTAAAATTCGAACAGCGTGTCGCGTTGCCAGTAGTAGAGAACCGGGCCAAGGGCAAGTTTCATGTTCATTTCTTTCATTTACTTCCAGGGACGGTGATAGGCGCCGAGGGTGTGCTGCTGTCCCTCGGCAAGTTTGTTCAGCTGGTTCATCCAGGCGGGTTCAACCGTATAACTTTCGCTATTGTGCTGCGCGGCATCGATGGCCGCGCGCCAAACTTTGGTCACCTGTTCGACATAGACCGGGCTGCGCTGGCGGCCCTCGATCTTGACCGCGGATATGCCGATGCGCATCATCTCCGGGATCAGTTCCAGCGTGTTGAGGCTGACCGGCTCCTCGATCGCGTAATAGGTTTCCCCGTTGACATCGAAGCGCCCCTTGCACAGGGTCGGATAACCGGCGTTTTCACCGTCGCGATAGCGGTCCAGCAACACGCCGTTCAAACGCGACTCCAGCCCTTGCGGGGTTTGCTGCCAGCGCACCGCCTTGGCCGGCGAACACACCCCCGCGGTATTGGGCGATTCGCCGGTGATGTAGGAAGACAGCACGCAGCGCCCCTCCACCATCACGCACAGGCCGCCGAAACCGAACAGCTCGATTTCCACCGAGGTGCGCTGCACCAGTTGCTCGACCTGGGGCAGCGACAGCACGCGGGGCAACACCGCGCGGCGGATACCGAAATGCTCATGGTAGAAATTGACCGCCTCGTAATTGGTCGCCGAACCCTGCACCGAGAGATGCAGGCGCAAGTCAGGATAAGTCCGCGAGGCATAGCGCATCAGTCCCGCATCCGCGAGGATGACCGCATCCACGCCCGCTTCAGCCGCATGGTCCACCGCCTCCTGCCAGCGCGGCCAGTTGGCGGCCTGCGGATAGGTGTTCAGCGCGAGGAAAACTTTTTTGCCGCGCGCATGGGCGTAACGCACCGCCTCCTTCGTGGCAGGCAGGTCGAAGTTCAGGCCGGCGAAGGCGCGCGCGTTGGTGCTGTCGCGAAAGCCGATGTAGACGCAATCCGCACCGTTATCCACGGCGGCTTTCAGCGCAGGCGGGCTGCCTGCCGGACAAACCAGTTCAAGCGGCATGTCTCAACTCCTCGTTGTTCAAAAAGGGCGTCCCGGCGCGGCTGCCCTGGCGGGTGCCGCGACGGCGCAGTTCGATTTCGATACCGTTCAGCACATTCCATTTTTCCGCACACCAGGCGGGTGCCAGCAACACGTCGCGCGCTGCGGTCGCCGTTACGCGGTGGTAGACGATATTTGCCGGGGTGCGCTCGATCAGGTTGGCTGCCATGGCTATGTATCCCTCGCGGGATAGCGGGGCATATTCGCCCTTGCGCCATTGATGGGCCAGCAGCGTGTGTTTGACGACGTGCAAAGGATGCAGCTTGAGTCCGTCCACGCCGGTTTCCAGCACGATATCCAGTGTGGCATGGCAATGTTCTTCGGTCTCGCCGGGCAGACCGACGATCAGGTGGGTGCATACCGGGATGCCGCGTTGCCGTGCCGCTATTGCGGTGGTCCGGTATTCGGCAAAGGTATGGCCGCGCTTGACCCGTTCCAGGGTTTTGTCGAAGGCGGATTGCAGCCCCAGTTCCAGCCACACTTCCAGTCCCTGATCGCGAAAACGGTCGAGCAGGTCCAGCACGTCGGATGATACGCAGTCCGGGCGGGTGCCCACGGCAAGCCCGACCATGTCCGGTTCTTCCAGCGCTTCGAGATAAAGCGCCTCGAGCGCCTCGACCTTGTCATAGGTGTTGGTGTAGGCCTGGAAGTAGGCAATGAATTTTTTTGCACGGGTGCGCTTTGCAATGGCCCGGCGCGCCTTGGCGATCTGGGCAGCGAGGCCGAGACGGGTATTGGCATCGGGGCTGAAGGAAACGTTGTTGCAGAAGGAGCAGCCACCGCGGCCTTTGGTGCCGTCGCGGTTGGGGCAGGTAAAGCCGGCATCGAGGGCAATCTTGTGGACTCGCTCGCCATGGCGGCGCAGCAGGTCCTGTCCGAATGTATTCACTCTGGCCGAAAGTATCATCGCTTGTTCAAGCTGATTTCACGACACTGTTTGTTTACCCGATCTCAAACAGTGGGTTAGCAGCAGGATCACTTGGTGGACACCCCTAGAAAACATGTTGTGCTGCAAAACGCAGGTGCCGAAATATGATTCCGCCTCAACACCTGTGCGCTGAATCATACTCCCATGACCCATGGCGGACAAACAAATAATCGGGGCCTGCGCGCCATCGCGTCGGCAATGGCGCGATCGGATACCCCTGATCAAAGCTCGTTGAGGATGCGTGCTCTTGCCTGCTTCGCCTCATCTTCGCTGATCAGTCCCTTGTTCAGCAATTCCTTGATCTTGTCCAGCCGCTGTTCAACCGTTTCGCTGGTCTGCGGCGTCACGCCGGAAGTTGCCGAGGGTGCGGGATTGTTATTGCCGCAGTCGAGTTTGGCGCGCAATCCGTTGACGATGATATTCCCGTTGACGGTCTTGGTGAAATCCGCACATCCGGTTTTCTTGATCGTCACCTTGCCGTACAGGGATTGTTTTTTTCCGGGGTAGACGGTCGGGAACACATCCTTCTGGCTGATCTTCAGGGGCGTCACGCCGATGTTTTCACCCATCACGTAGACGGCCGCCCCGCTGGGATCGGATTCGATCTTGAAAGGCGCGTCTCCGGAGGGCGGAAACATGCTGCCGGTCCCCGAACAGCCCGCCACGAGCAATACACTGATAATGGCAAACGACTTTGCCGAATGTTTTAAATACATGACCCCTCCAGTTGTTTTGAAATTAATTTTGTTTGCGCGCCACCAGATCGATCAACGCCGACATGCCGCTGTGTCCGGTGCCCTCGCCGATATGGTCATCATGCTCGCGCAGATGCATGATTTCCATGTCGCCGAACGCGTTGTGCAACAGTTCGAGAGTGTACATGTTCTCGGCCGCCGGCGGACCGCCGGTTTTGTATTCCAGCTGGCGCGGTGTATAGCCTTGCAGCAGCAACAGACCGCCCGGTTTCAGGCAACGTTTGATGCCGACGAACATTTGCTCGCGCAAGGCGGGCGGCGCAAACTGGATAAAGATCGCGGCCACCGCATCAAAGCGGCTTTCGCCCCATTGCCAATGCGCGACATCGGCCTGTTCGAAATCGATCGCCACGCCGCGCTGCTGCGCAAGTTTTTTTGCCTTGTCCAGCGCCACCGCGGATGCTTCCACCGACAACACCTGCAATCCCTGCTGTGCCAGCCACACTCCGTTGCGCCCCTCGCCGTCCGCCACCGCCAGGCAGCTCATGCCCGGTTTCAGCAAATGACGCTGCGACACCAGGAATTGATTCGGCTCGGTGCCGAACAGGTAATCCTCGCTGGCATAACGCTCGTCCCACATACTCGTCATCGACCATCCTCCCTCATGTTTTGACACTCACCTTGAACCGCACGAAATTGAACCCGATATTTTAAAGCGTCACCACCACTTTCCTGCAATGAACCGGAGAACACTGCGGAATGTCCTCGCCCGACGTTGCCAGCCGGCTTCCTGCCGATCCGTACCCGGCTTTTCCGGCCGGGCTTTCATGTTAACCTTTTGGCGCAGCGTTTCATCGGGACACCCGTGGCCATGAAAAAAACACTATTCCTGCTGTTTGCCTTTGCCCTGTTCAGCTACGGCTGCAGCAGCATCCGCCTGTTCTACAGCAATGCCGATTGGTACTTGCAACACCGGATCAACGGCTACACCTCATTCAATACCCGGCAAGAAAATTTGATACGCCGGGATGTCTCCAATTATATGCGCTGGCACCGGAAATACGCACTGCCGGAATACATCACCTTTCTGCAAAACCTGAACGGGGCAGTTCAATATGGCGGCCATTTGGACTCCGGGGACATTGCACTGCTGAGGGCGCATCTGCTGGGTTTGTACCAGAAAACCATGGCGCCGGCGGTTCGTCCCGCCGCAGAAATCCTGGGCATGCTGGATGCTGGCCAATTAAAGGAACTGGAACATAATCTTGACGAGGAAAACCGGCAACAATTGAATCGGCAGTTCGATGCGGGACATGATGTATATTTAAGCAAGCGCGCCGACAAGACCCTCAATTTCCTGGAATGGCTGGCTGGGGACTTGAGCGCCGAACAGAAACGGAAGATCGGGGAAATGAGCCGCGCTTTACCCGTTGTGGGCGACATCTATATCCGGCATCGGCAAGAGAATCAAAAAAAGTTGCTTGGCCTTTTGAATGCGCATGCTGGGGAACAGAAAATTGCCGCATTCCTGAGGACGTGGATATTTTCCCCGGAAGTGACCCGATCAACACAGCAACAGAATGAGATTCAGGCTTTCGATCTGGCCTCGAATGAAATGATCGTTCAGATCCGCGACATGCTGACCGCCAAACAAAAGGCACATATACATCAAATGATTTCCTCCTATATCGATTACATGCGTGCCGAAATCCGCAAATCCCGGCAGGATTCCGGGCAATGAGGCTCCGTCCTTCCATAAAATCTTTTGCCTGCCCGATGCTGTTTGTTGCTGCCGGCCTGTATTGCCTGCCTGCTTCCGGGGTTGCACAGCGGGATCAGGTTGCCCCGGCTAAAATTCCGCCGGTCACCGCCAAACCGGCTTTACCACTCTGGGAGGCCGGACTGTTCGGCTTTGGACTCTCGGAACCGGCTTATCCCGGTTCCGAGGAACGTGTCAGCCGCTTGCTGGGCCTGCCATATCTGATCTACCGCGGCAAGTATCTGCGTGCGGAGCGCGGCAACGTCGGATTGCGCGCGCTGAAAACGCCGCGCACCGAACTGGATCTGGGTTTTGCCGCCACCCTGGGTTCGCCGTCGTCCGATATCCCGGCCAGGCAGGGCATGGCCAACCTGGGGACGCTGATCGAGTTCGGTCCGCGGCTGAAAATAAACCTGGGCGATCTTGCAAACGGCCGCAGCCATTCCCGATTTCAATTTCCGCTGCGTGAAGTGATTGATGTCAGCAATGGCTTTGTTTCGCGCGGTATCGCATTCGAACCGCAATGGATAAGGGACACGCGTCTGCCCGGGCGCTGGTTTGTCTCCACCGAACTTGGCATGCTGTTTGGCGACTCGAAACTGGCCGACACGTTCTATGGTGTGTCACCGGTCGATGCCACCGCCACCCGGAACAGTTATGCGGCCAGGAGCGGTTTGTTCGCGCTGCGCGCCGGTCTGTTCGCGTCACACCCGCTCACGCCCGATGTGCGCCTGTTTTCCAGCTTTCGGGTCGAGTCACTGGCCGGCGCGACCAACCGCGACAGCCCGCTGGTTCGGCGCCATGTCGGCTGGGGTGCCGTGATCGGGGTTTCCTGGACACTGGCGCGTTCGGAGCAGCCTTCTGAAGAATGACTTCTGCATGACATTAAAACCATGCCGGGAACAGGCACATGTTGTCATCGACGCGGTCCATTGCATTTTGCCGTTCATGTCGCTGGAATTTTATACTCGACTAATTTACTATACTTGTATAACTCAATAATTCAAACGCACGTCACCGGAGTCACCTTGCCACATCAACACACTAACAATGTCGCCCAGATCAATGAAGCGAGCCGCGGACTGATCAGGGCACTGCGCAATTTATTGCCGCCGGAATCCGTGCTGGTCGATATGGAGGATCTGCGCCCGTTCGAATGCGACGGGCTGGCGGTGTACCGGCAGCTGCCGATGGTGGTGGTGCTGCCGGAAACCATAGAACAGGTGCAAAGCATCATGCGCTTGTGCCATGCGCAGCAGGTCCCGGTGGTGGCGCGCGGCGCAGGCACCGGCCTGTCCGGCGGCGCGTTGCCGCTGGCGGACGGCGTGCTGCTGAGCCTGGCCAAGTTCAGGAACATCCTGCACATCGATCCCGACAACGCGATGGCGACCGTGCAGCCCGGGGTTCGCAATCTGGCGATATCCGAAGCGGCGGCGGCCCATGGCATGTATTACGCACCTGATCCCTCGTCGCAGATCGCCTGCACCATAGGCGGCAACGTCGCGGAAAATTCCGGCGGCGTGCACTGCCTGAAATACGGCCTGACGGTGCACAACATCCTGATGCTTAAAGTGGTCACGGCGGAAGGCGATCTGCTCACCATCGGCGCCGAGACGCTCGACTCTCCCGGCTACGACCTGCTGGCGCTGATGACCGGTTCCGAGGGCATGCTCGGCATCATCGTCGAAGTCACCGTCAAGTTGCTGGCCAAGCCGGAACGCGCGCAGGTCGTGCTCGCGGCCTTTGACGATGTGGTCAAGGCGGGCGAGGCGGTCGGCGCAATCATCGCCGCCGGCATCATCCCCGCCGGACTGGAAATGATGGACAAACTCGCCATCCGGGCGGCGGAAGATTTTGTGCACGCCGGATATCCGCGCGACGCCGAGGCGATCCTGCTGTGCGAACTGGACGGCACCCATGCCGAGGTATCCGAGTACATCGCGCTGGTGCGCAGGATATTGACCGACAGCGGCGCGACCGAGGTGCGCACCGCGGCGGACGAAGCCGAGCGGCAACTGTTCTGGAAGGGACGCAAATCGGCCTTTCCCGCCGTGGGCCGTATCTGCCCGGATTATTACTGCATGGACGGCACGATACCGCGCCGCCAGTTGCCGCACGTGCTGCGCCGCATCAGCGAGATGTCGGTGGAATACGGTTTGGCGGTGGCCAATGTGTTCCATGCCGGGGACGGCAACCTGCATCCGCTGATCCTGTTCGACGGCAACAAGGAAGGCGAACTGCATCGCACCGAGGAATTCGGCCAGCGCATCCTGCAACTCTGTGTCGAGGTCGGCGGCACCATCACCGGCGAGCACGGCGTCGGCATGGAGAAGATTGACCAGATGTGCGTGCAGTTCAATAGCGCGGAATTGGCCCAGTTCCATGCCGTCAAGGCCGCATTCGATCCGTCCGGCCTGCTCAATCCCGGCAAGGCCGTGCCGACGCTGCACCGCTGCGCGGAATTTGGCGCGATGCATGTGCATCACGGACAGCTGCCACATCCCGAACTGGAGCGTTTCTGATGCGGGCATCTCTAAAAATTCGAATTTCGTCGCAATACTGCGTTGCTCGCAAAAAATTACTCCTAACATATTCCGGATATGCGTCGTCGCAATTTATTGCTCGCTCCTTGTCTTGCTTAGAACTTCAAATTTTTAGAAACACCCTCTGTCATGCATGAGATAAGTGAATCAGACATCAGTGTTGGATTGCAGCAACAGGTGCTGGACGCGTATCACAACGGCACACCGCTCAATATTGCCGGAAGCGGCAGCAAGGCATTTCTCGGCAACGCAAGCCGGGGACAGGCGATCGATGTCACCGGACACCGCGGCATCGTCGAGTACGATCCGCGCGAACTGGTGCTGACGGCGCGCAGCGGCACCCCGCTGCGCGAGATCGAGGCTGCGCTCGCGGAAGCGAACCAGATGCTCGCGTTCGAGCCGCCGCATTTTGGCCCGATTGGAACATTGGACGCCACGCTGGGCGGCACCATCGCCTGCGGCTTGTCCGGGCCGCGCCGCCCCTACAGCGGATCGGCACGCGATTTTGTACTGGGCTGCAGGATGCTGAATGGCCGCGGCGAGCTGCTGCGCTTTGGCGGACAGGTGATGAAGAACGTCGCGGGCTACGATGCCTCGCGCCTGATGGCCGGCGCCCAGGGCACGCTGGGCATGCTGCTCGAGGTCAGCCTGAAGGTGCTGCCGCGCCCTGCCGCCAGCATCACCGTTACCAGGGTATGCAGCCCGGCAGGCGCGATCGCTAGCATGTGTGATCTGCTGGGCAAACCGCTTCCGGTGGACGGTGCGTGTTTTCACGGCGAACAATTGTATATACGCATCTCCGGCAGCGCCCAGGCCGTCCGGGAAGCGCGCAGCAAGATAGCCGGCGATGTGCTCCCGGATGCGGATGCATTCTGGGAAGCGCTGCGCGAGCACCGGCTGCCGTTCTTCCGGCGCAACGGCGCGCTGTACCGCGTCGCGGTCAAACCCGCGACCCCGCCGTTGGACATCGAAGGCACCTGGCTGCTGGACTGGGGCGGCGCGCAACGCTGGCTGTTCAGCAATGATGATGTGTCATCCATACGCCATCGCGTCGCAGGCGTTGGCGGCCATGTCACCGTGTTTCGCGGCGGCGCACCAGGCGAAGCAATATTCCAACCGTTATCCGGGCCGCTGCAGACCATACACCGGCGACTCAAGACCAGCTTCGATCCGAACAACATTTTCAATCGCGGCCGGCTTTACGACTATCTATAAGCATGCAAACCAACCTTTCTTCGCAATCCCTGAACCATCCCGACATCGCGGAAGCCAACGACATCCTGCGCAGCTGCGTGCATTGCGGTTTCTGCACCGCGACCTGCCCGACCTACCAGCTGCTGGGGTCGGAGCTGGACAGCCCGCGCGGCAGGATCTACCTGATCAAGGAGATGCTGGAAACAGAACAGGCCAGCGCCAGGACCCGTTTGCATCTGGACCGCTGCCTGACCTGCCGTTCCTGCGAAACCACCTGCCCTTCCGGCGTGCGCTATGGGCGGCTGATCGACATCGGCCGCGAGGTGGTCGAAGAGCTGGCGCCGCGCTCCCTGCACCAGAAGATGCTGCGCAAAGCCATGCTTGCAGTCATCCCCTACACGGCGCGCATGGCGGTTGTGCTCGGATTGGCGCGCGCATTCCGCCCGCTGCTGCCGGCAGAACTGAAGAAAAAGATCCCGGCCAAACAAACCGCCACCGCAACACCGCTCACCTCCCACGCGCGGCGCATGCTGGTGCTGGAAGGCTGCGTCCAGCCGCTGGGCACGCCCAACACCAATGCGGCAGCGGCACGCGTGCTGGACCGGCTCGGTATCTCGCTGGTCAGCGCCCAGGATACCGGTTGCTGCGGCGCGCTGAACCAGCACCTGTCCGACCGCGATGGCGCACGCACCATGATGCGCCGCAACATCGATGCCTGGTGGCCCCATGTCGAAAGCGGCGCAGAAGCCATCGTGATGACCGCCAGCGGCTGCGGATTGATGGTGAAGGACTACGGCCATGCATTGAAAGACGACGCGGCCTATGCGGAAAAGGCCGCGCGCATCAGCGCGCTGACCCGCGACCTCAGCGAGGTCATTTCGGGTGAAATCATTTCCGCCGAGATCCCGGACAGCGCGAAGCTGGAAACATTTTCCCGTATCGGACAGGGTCGGCGCGTCGCCTACCATTCATCCTGTACCCTGCAGCACGGCCAGAAGCTCGGCGGAACGGTGGAAACGATACTGCGGCGCTGTGGCTACGAACTTACGCCGGTTGCGGACAGCCATCTGTGCTGCGGCGCGGCCGGGTCATACACGTTGCTGCAAGCCAAACTTTCCGGGCAATTGCTGGACAACAAGCTGGCCGCGCTTCAGCAAGGCAAGCCGGAGCTGATCGCCTCCGCCAATGTCGGCTGCCAGATGCATCTGGCCAGTGCCAGCGCTGTGCCGGTCAGGCACTGGATCGAGTTATTGGATCAGAATCAGTTTTAGCGAATTTTCAAACTTAACCATCAAGAGGATAACGCATGGCGATTACACCGTTCCACCCCCCGCAACGCATACTGATGGGGCCCGGCCCTTCCGATGTCAGCCCGCGCGTGCTCGAGGCGTTGTCGCGCCCGACCATCGGCCATCTCGATCCGGCATTCGTGTCTTTCATGGACGAGATGAAAGTGCTGCTGAAGTTCGCTTTCCAGACCGATAATGAATTGACCATGCCGGTATCCGCGCCCGGTTCCGCCGGCATGGAGACCTGCTTCGTCAATCTGGTCGAGCCGGGTGACAAGGTCATCGTATGCCAGAACGGCGTGTTCGGCGGGCGCATGAAAGAGAACGTCGAACGCTGCGGCGGAATCGCGGTGATGGGCCAGGACGACTGGGGCCGTGCGGTCGATCCGCAAAGACTCGAGGATGCCCTGAAGGCCAATCCGGATGCGAAGATCGTCGCGTTCGTCCATGCGGAAACCTCCACCGGCGCGCAGTCCGACGCGCAGACGCTGGTCGAAATCGCGCACAAGCACGGTTGCCTGACCATCGTCGACGCGATCACGTCGGTGGGCGGCACACCGGTCAAGGTCGACGAGTGGAAGATCGATGCGATCTATACCGGCACGCAGAAATGCCTGTCGTGCACTCCCGGCCTGTCACCGGTCAGTTTCAGCCCGAATGCGCAGGAAAAGATCAAGAACCGCAAAACCAGGGTGCAAAGCTGGTTCATGGACCTGAACCTGGTGATGAGCTACTGGGGCGGCGCGGCCAAGCGCGCTTACCACCACACCGCGCCGATCAATGCGTTGTACGGTTTGCACGAGGCGCTGGTGATACTGCAGGATGAGGGGCTGCATAATGCGTGGGCACGCCATCATGACAATCACCTCGCACTGCGCGCCGGCCTGGAAGCGATGGGATTGAAATTCGTAGTGCCTGAAGCGGAGCGTTTGCCGCAACTGAATGCGATTGCGGTGCCGGAAGGCGTCGATGAAAGCTTGGTGCGCGCCATCCTGCTGTCCGATTACAACCTGGAGATCGGCGCGGGTCTCGGTGCAATGGCCGGCAAAGTGTGGCGCATCGGCCTGATGGGCCATGCCAGCACCCCGGGAAACGTGCGCCTGTGCCTCAATGCACTGGACGATGCGCTCGGCCGCCTCAAGGCGCCGATCACACGCGGCGTTGCGCTGGATGCAGCGAACAAACTGCTGGCTGGCTGATTCATACATCACAGGCAAACAAAAACCCGTCCCTGGTGGGCGGGTTTTTAGATCGGGCTTCGGCGTTCAAGCCGGAGGTATGAAAAGTTACAGGTATATCACCGCCGGAAACACAGAAACCGCCAGCACCAGCACCAGCCATTCCAGATTGCGTCTCGCCAGAAATCCGGTGAAATGCAGAACGAGTATGGTGATGGCAACCACGTAATACAAAGCAATATATAACATTCGTTACCCCTTTCTTAGTTGCGTCAACTGCAAAAACTGTCCAGTTTTTCTTCCCTATTTCGGCGTCTGGCGCCATCATGACGCATGCACAGGCTTTAGGCGCAACGCATCATGATTGGAATAATAACTGATGTTGCGTCCGGATTCCAAGTCGTTTGCGGGACGTTTGCCGAATCTATACAAACGATTCTGTTCAACTGCCGGTGCCAACCGTGCAACACCATCTACGCGAGCATCAGCCATTTTGCACAAGGTTATAGAACACAAACAGAAACACCGCCCCCAATATTGCAATCACTATTTTCATGGTCCGCAATGTGCGTTTCTTTTGCATCTCGAAAATTTCTTTCTCCAAGTCGTCCAAAATTAATCCCTTCCATATGTCCTGGTTTACTCAAATACTGTGATGCAAGCGGGTATCCAATCCACCGGCCGAATATCCCGGTCATTGCGTTTCCCCGAATTCGCAGCACAAGCCGCCCGGGTTTCACGATGCCGGGCTGCGGGATGCCGGGCTGCGGGCCGGATTTCCTGCGGACTGTTCTATTTTGACACAATCCCGCCGTCCACCAAGCGTGGATCTCAAAATAATCAGGCTACCTGCACTCGGGCGGCCTTTCTCCGCTGGTAGAGTATGGATTTTGCTGATAAATTGCAGCCCCAACTGCGCGTATGGCGTTTTGATGCTGCAGCGTGTGTTGGCTCATTTTCCTGGAAAGTGTAACAAGTATGGTTTGGAGATTTTTACTGGTTTTAGCAGAGGTTCTGTTTATAACCATTTGGGATTACAAGATGTCCGGGACGTATTATTCCCTGGACGTACTCTATTGCCTGCCGATTATCCAGGCCTCGCATATTGGTGCAATTCGTTCCATGCGCCATTCCGACACGCAACTGGCTGCCCTGGTCGGCGTTATCACCGCCGTTGCCTGGAGCATGGCCGAGGCCGCCGTTGTCTGGCCGGCTTATCCGCTGGGCGCCCTGACGGTGAACATCATTACCCGCAGCATCACTTTCACCGTTCTGGGCCGGGTGCTGGCAAAGCTCTGGAAGGCCAGAACCTATTCCCACAAGGATGCGTTGACCGGGCTGGGGAACCGCCTGGAATTTTCCGAAAAGTTTTCGGCAGAACAAATGCGCAGCGAACGGTCCAACAAACCCTACTCCATGCTGTTCATCCAGATTGACCAGCTCAAGATACTGATTGACCTCTATGGTTACCGTGTCGGCGATGCGGCCCTTAAAGCCCTGTCCGGCATTTTCAACACCAATTCCAGGAGCATCGATACGGTTGCGCGCATCAGCAAGGATGAGTTCGCGATATTATTCCCGGAAACCGATGAATATATCTGTGGTGTCCTGGCGTTGAGGATCAACTCGGCCGCGGAGAAAATGTTCAGGGAAGAAGGTTGGCCGGTTGCCTTGTTGATTGTCCGTTTAACGGTGACCGGCTCCGAGAAGAGTTTTGACGAGGTTCTGGAAGAAGCCGAGGAACATATGGATTCGATCAAGAATCAGAACAATGGCCTGCAGGGATAAATGTATCGCCGCCGTATATCCGGTTAAACCGATACCCGAACTTTGGTTCGATTCAATTTGATCCCGCTCCGCGGCTTGCATCGCCCCGCTTCGTCAGAATTTTCCCGCCCATATCCGTATCCCCAGCATGATCATTTCCACGGCGATGGTTCCGACATAAAGCGCCGTAATGCGCCCGGCAATCTCAATGTACCTTCTGATGACCGTTTCGTGGCGCGGACGGACGAAGTCGTGCGCCGACTTGAGGGCAAGCATGATCACCACGGAGATGAAGACCGCCGCGATGATCGTGGCGCAGGCATACAGTGCTTCGTGCCGCTTGCCGATGACCACGCTGGCGCTGATCGTGCCGGGACCGATCAGCACAGGCATGGCGATCGCACCGGCCAGGCCTTTTGATTCACCCCTCAGCGCGACAATGGCCTTGGGGCCATGGAAGACGAACTGCAGCCCGATGAGGAGAAAGATCACCCCGCCGAATATCTGGAAAGAGGCAAACTGCGCCTGAATGATGCTGGAGAAGATGACATCGCCGAGTACCGCAAAGCTGCAGAATACCGCCGTGGCGATCAGGCTGCCGCGAACCAGTACCCGGGTGAAATCCCTGAGGCTCAGTTTCTCGACCATGTCAACCAGGTAAATGATGACCAGGAACGGATTGAGCAGGACCAGCATCAGGGTTGCGGATTTAAGGAAGTCGGTCATATATATCCGCCAGCAAACTACGCGGACTGCAATTCGCCGCGATAGCTTTCCGGATCGGAGCGCTGCGGTTTGATAATCTCGACATGCTCGCGTGTGGCAATGTATTCGGGCCGGGGCGATTGATCGCAGAACGGTTGCACCACCCGGTTGCTGATCGCGTTGTAGACAAAAAACGCATTGGAGCGCGGGTCTGGCGTAATGTTGCTGTTTGAACCGTGCATGGTATTGCAATCAAAAATGATCACCGAGCCCGGCTTGGCCACCGCACTCACTATCCCGTTGCGTTTCGCCAATTGCTCAAGCAGATCGTCCTCCGGCACGCCGTATTCCTGCTTCTTCAGCGATGCCTGGAAGTGGTTGGCAGGCGTTTCGCCGGTACAGACTGCATACGACTTGTGCGACCCCGGCATCAGCATCAACGGGCCGTTGTGCCGGGTGTTTTCGGTCAATGTGATGGACATGCTCAGTGCGCGCATCGCGGGCATACCATCCTCGACATGCCATGTCTCGAAATCCGAGTGCCAGTAGAATTCCTTGCCGCGAAAGCCGGGCTTGTAGTTCAGCCTGGACTGGTGAATATAGACATCGTCATCCAGCAGACCCTGCGCGATTCCGGCCAGGCGAAGGTCCGATGCGAGACGCTTGAAAACCGGGCTGATGCTGTGTACGCGGAATATCGAGCGGATGTCGCCGCTTCCGGGTTCCGCGATGACCTCGTCGCTTCCGGCCAGGCTTGCATCCTTGCGCAGGCGCTCCAACTCATCCTTGAAAGATTGGACCTCTGCAGCACTAAAAACATCGTGGAGTACCAGATAGCCTTCGCGTTCATATTGCGCCACCTGTCCGGACGACAAATACGCCGACAGTCGCGGGGACACTGGCGCATAAACCACCGGATCCATACGCGGCTCCAGGCTTGCTGCACGACCGGTGCGTGACGGGTATTGATCTACCGCTACAACCATTTCATTTCTCCTGTTTGTTGTCGACCCGTCTCATCCCTGTATCGTCCCGGCATCCAGTTCATAAGCGCCCTGGGCGTTATGCACTTCCTTGCCATGTAGCGGCGGGTTGAACACACAGACCATCTTCATCTCGATTGTGGCGCGCAATTTGTGCCTGTCATGCTTGTTCAGCGCGTAGATCGTGCCGGGCTTGACGGGATAGACCTTGCCGTCGGACAGGTCTTCAATCTCGCCTTCGCCGCTGATGCAATACACCCCTTCCATATGATTCTGGTAATGCATTTCCAGATCGGCACCGGCATAGATCGTGGTGATATGGAACGCGAATCCCATACCATCGTTCTTGAGCAGCAAACGCGTGCTCTCCCAGCCGTTGCTGACCACACGCCGATCGCCCTGATCCGCCTCACCCAATGTCCTTACGATCATTTCAATCTCCTTTTCACTTTAAATATGTCGATTTTTTTCCTGCGCATGTCACGCCGCCTGGAAGAAATCCTTCTCGCTCGGGATTCTCCTGAAATGCTCGCATGATTCGCTGATGCTCTCCTCGATCATGTCGAGTCCCTTGCCGAGCGCCTCATCGGAGATCGTCAACGGGCAAAGCAATTTGATCACCTGGTCCTCTGCTCCGCTGGTTTCGATCATCAGTCCCTTTTTGAAGGCGCGCAGCGAGATGTCGCTGGCCAACTCACCGCTCACGCAGTTGATTCCCTGGAACATGCCCCGGCCTTTGGCATTGAAATTCCCGTCGCCATATTGCGCCACAAAATGATTGAGACGATCCGTTATCACCCGCCCTTTGGACTCGATACTTTTGGAAAACCTGCTGTCCGACCAATAGTGGTTGATCGCCGCGGTCGCGGTGATGAAGGCATGGTTGTTGCCCCGGAATGTGCCGTTGTGCTCGCCCGGTTTCCACAGGTCGAGTTCCGATTTCATCAGCACCACCGCCATCGGCAATCCGTAACCGCTCAGCGATTTGGACATGGTGACGATGTCGGGCTGGATACCGACCGGCTCGAAGCTGAAGAACGTGCCGGTCCTGCCGCAGCCTGCCTGGATATCATCGACGATCAACAGGACTTCATGGCGCCGGCAGACTTCCTGCAATGATCTCAGCCACTCGAAGCTCGCCGCATTGATGCCGCCTTCGCCCTGCACCGTCTCGACGATGGCCGCAGCCGGCTTGTCCACACCGCTGCTGGCATCGGACAGCACCTTGTCCAGATATGCCGTGGTGTCGAAACCCTCGCCCAGATAGCCGTCATAGGGCATGCGCGTGACGCCGCCCAGATTAATTCCGGCCGCGCCGCGATGGTGCGAGTTACCGGTCGCCGCCAATGCGCCCAGCGTGACGCCGTGAAATCCGTTGGTAAACGAAATGATGTTGTGGCGCCCGGTGATATTGCGCGCAAGTTTCAGCGCGGCCTCGACGGCATTCGTTCCGGTCGGCCCGGTGAACTGCACCTGGTAATCCAGCCCTCTGGGTCTGAGTATCTTGGCCTGAAACGTCTCCAGAAACCGCTGCTTGGCTATGGTATGCAAGTCCAGGCCATGGGTGATTCCGTCCGCCTCGATGTATTCCAGCAGGGCCTGTTTGAAGAGCGGATTGTTGTGCCCGTAATTCAGGGTCCCCGCGCCGGCGAGGAAATCCAGAAATTCTGTTCCATCCTGGTCATACAGATACTCGCCGCACGCGCGGTTGAACACTCTGGGGAAAGCCCGTGCATAGCTGCGTACTTCCGATTCCAACTCGTCAAAAATCTTCATTCTTTAATCTCCTTTATCTTGTGCAGGTGAGCCACGCGCTGCTGAAAATGGGCCGATTCGAAACAGGTATTCAGTTTCGTGCGCGCCTTCAAAATGCAACGCCTGCTCGAACATGACCGAGCGAACCATGTCTGCGTGTTGCTCAGTTGCGAATCCCGTAAACAATCTCAATGAAGCTTCGTTTGCGGGGGTGATCGATGTCTCGATGTAACGGATACCCTGCGTTGCCACCCGTTTCAGCAAATTGCCCAGCATGGTGCGCGCCAGACCCCGGCCGCGCGCTGAAGGGTGTACCGCAACCTGCCAGACGAACAGCGTGTCTGGCCGGTCCGGGATGAAATATCCGGTTACGCTGCCGACCAGAGCGCCGCTTCTGATGGCGGCTATCGACGTACTCCGGAAATGGCTGCACTGCAACATGTTGCAGTATGAGGAATTGGAATCGAGTGGGGGACAGTCATGCACCAACCGGTGCAGCGCCATACCATCGGCAGGCGCAAGGGGGCGAAATTCAAATGGGACGGGTTCGTGAACCGCTAAATTTTCTCTGTCTGTTTGATTGGTCAAAACATAATGCGGCATGGAAAGACAACATGTCCCCCAGCACCTTTGCGGGTCGGGTTTACAAATTCATTTTTACCATAACACATCGAAAAGCATATGGCCAGAAATCATCCGGATAGCCGTGCATCATGCTCCGCATGCCGGACTTGGAATCAAAACCGGCTCCCCGGCGTGCTTAAATGCCCCGCATCACCCACCACCAGCCGGTCAGCGTGAAGAATGAAATCACCAACCCAACCGCAACCATCAATGTCGCCAGCGGCGGATCGAGATCGTGCTCGGTGGCAAGAATCGCGGCGGTGATCATCGGCGGCATTGCCGATTCGAACAGCGTGACCTGGATCGCCTGGCCATGCGCGCCGAGCAACGGCACATACAACAAATACATTGCCAGCGGTATCAGCAGCAGCTTGAATACCAGCCCCAGAGTCAGGTTCCTGACATTGCCCGCGAGATGCCCCAGGCGCAATTGGAAGCCGACCGATAGCAGCGCCAGCGGGGCCAGCGTGTCGCCCAGACGCTTGAGCACAACAGTGAACCATTCAGGATACACCGCCGGAATCAGCAACAGCGCGATCACCAGTGCGATGAACGGGGGAAACAGGAAAATGCGCCTGGCCATCTCGGCGATGCCGGGGCGCCCCGTGGAATAAATGCCGGCAAACGTGATGCCCAGCGTGGAGAGCACCAGGAAGGAACCGAGCTGGTCGACGATGATGCCGGTGGCCAACCCCTGGTGTCCGTAATACGCCTCGATCATCGGCAGGCCGACGTAGGACGTGTTGCAAAGTCCGCCGGTCAGTATCAGCGCGCCCTCGGTCGGTCGCGGCAGATCCAGCCTGCGCCCGACGAGGCGGAAGAAACCCGCGGAAAGCGCAAAACATATCCATGCCATCGCCGCCATCAGCCCGATGTGGCCGCTGATCTTCATGCTGTGTACTGAAAGCAGTATCAGCGCGGGAAAGGAAACATGGATGATAAAGGTGTTCAGCACCGCGGGCGTGTTGACCGGCATGCGCTTGTAATGGTGCAGCAGCATGCCGATGATGAAGCAGAGGATGAGCAGGATGAGATTATTCACTTGGTGGCAGTCATGCCTATAAATTGCCGGTATGCTTCCTGAGCCGGTGCTTGAGCGCTGCTAGCAGCAAGCTTCCTTGCCGCCAAGCTGTATCGGCGGGCAAGGCACCGTTCCATAGGAACAGAAGACACAACAATCGCCCGGTTTGGGCTTCAGCACGGTTCGACAATTGGTGCATTCGTAAAACCACTGGCATGCGTCGACAGGCATTTCTTCTTCCTTGGCAAAACCGCACACCGGGCAGGTGAGCACTGATCTGTTTTCAATTTCCACAAATGCTCCGACACTCAAAAATCCGGATCAGACCGGCACTCTTGCCGCGATGTATGCCTTGAGCTTGGCCACATCCGCATCCATCACTTCACAGCGCTGCGGCAGATTCTCGATGCCTTCCAGCGCTGCAGGCCGTTCCGGTTCGCGGCCCAATGCTTCCTGTATGGTCTCGGCAAACTTGGCGGGCAATGCGGTTTCCAGGCAGACCAGCGGCAGGTTGGGGCGGCGTTGCGCCAGCCCCACCTTGATCCCGTCGGCGGTGTGCGGATCGACCATCACGCCATAGTCTTCCCACAGCCCGAGTATGGTCTTGAGCCGGTCCTGGTGGGTGCTCTTGCCGGAAGCGATATCGAATTTCGGCAAATCATTCCAATAGGCTGAGTCCTTGATATCGAATGCACCTCCCCGGTCCACCTTGCTCCAGAACTCGCGCACCTTTGCCCCGTCGCGTCCGACCAGGTCGAACATGAAACGTTCGAAATTGCTGGCCTTGGAGATATCCATGGACGGGCTGCTGGTTTCGTAGGTGTGCCGGGTGTCGCGCGGGCGGTACACACCGGTGCGGAAAAATTCGTCCAGTACATCGTTCTCGTTGGTCGCGAGAATAAGCTGTCCGATCGGCAGGCCCATCATGCGCGCGATGTGTCCGGCACAGATGTTGCCGAAGTTGCCCGAAGGCACCGAGAACGCGACCTGTTCGTCATTGGACTGGGTCGCGGCGAAGTAACCCTTGAAGTAATACACGATCTGCGCCGACACGCGCCCCCAGTTGATCGAGTTGACCGTGCCTATTTTGTATTTTTCCTTGAACGCGTGGTCGTTGGACACCGCCTTCACCATGTCCTGCGCGTCGTCGAACATGCCGTTGATCGCGATGTTGTGAATGTTCGGATCCTGCAGCGAGTACATCTGCGCGCGCTGGAAGCTGCTCATCTTGCCGTGCGGCGACAGCATGAACACGCGGATGCCGCGCTTGCCGCGCATCGCGTATTCGGCGGCGGAACCGGTGTCGCCCGAAGTCGCGCCGAGGATGTTCAATTCGTCGTGCTGCTTTACCAGCGCGTACTCGAACAGATTGCCGAGCAGCTGCATCGCCATGTCCTTGAACGCGAGCGTCGGGCCGTTGGAGAGTTCGAGGATGAACACGCCTTCTTCCAGTTTACGCAATGGCGTGATCTGTTTGAAATCGGAATCGGCGCGGCCGTTGCTGTACACCGCGGTCGTGTAGGTCTTGCTGATGATGGCCTTGAGGTCGGCCGGCGGAATATCGGTGGCAAACCTGGACAGCACCGCGAATGCGAGGTCGGCATACGACAGCTTGCGCCACGCATCCAGCTCGGCGCGCGTCACCTGCGGGTATTCTTCAGGCAGGTACAACCCGCCATCCGGCGCGAGGCCGCCCAGCAGGATTTCGGTGAAGGTTTTCGCGGGGGAATTGCCGCGCGTGGAGATGTATCTCATCGTATAATTTTCCATACGTTCCAAAGAACGCTAAATATCTTCAACCAGGAAAAGCAGCACACTTGAAGTGATTGGGCGACCCTTGTGCTTCTCCCCGGCGGGAATGAACAGTCCGCTTCCTTCCGGAAACCGCACGATGCGACCATGAAAATCGATCTCAAACTCACCTTTCAACACCAGACCTGAATGAGCTTTCACACACCAGTCAGGCTCGACGAATTCTTGTGAGTGTTCGAGTAGACGCATCTGTTTGTTCCCGCTGCGGTAAACCTTGAAGCGCAGACCAGGGGCGGCATTCTGCCATTCCATCGACTCGAACGGGATTCGGCTTGCTTCCATGTTCGGGCGATTATTTGCCCAACTCTTCCAGCCGCAGCCTGGTCACCTTGCCGGCCACCACGCCCAGTGCCTCGATCTTCGCGATCGCCGCGTTGATGCGCTTTTCGCGCGTCAGGTGGGTCAGCATGATCAGGTCGGTCTGTTCTTCGCCTTCGCCGGGTTCTTTCTGAATCACCGCATCGATCGAGATCTGCTCGTCGGCGAGGATGCGCGTGACGTCGGCCAGCACGCCGGGCTTGTCCTGCACGCGCAGACGCAGGTAATAGCTGGTCTGCACTTCGTCCATCGGCAATATCTTCAGGTCTGACATCGCGTCGGGCTGGAACGCGAGATGCGGCACGCGATTTCCCGGATCGGCAGTTTGCACACGCGTCACATCCACCAGGTCGGCGATCACCGCGCTGGCAGTCGGTTCAGCCCCCGCGCCCTTGCCGTAATACAGTGTCGCGCCGACCGCGTCGCCCTGTACCAGTACCGCGTTCATCGCACCCTCGACGTTGGCGATCAGGCGCTTGGCCGGGATCAGCGTGGGATGCACCCGCAGTTCCACCCCCTCCGGCGTGCGCTTGGTGATGCCCAGCAGTTTGATGCGGTAGCCGAGTTGTTCGGCGTACTTGATGTCGATCGCGTCCAGCTTGGAGATACCCTCGATGTAAGCCTTGTCGAACTGCATCGGGATGCCGAACGCCAGCGAAGCAAGGATGGTGATCTTGTGCGCTGCATCCACGCCCTCGATATCGAAGGTCGGATCGGCCTCGGCATAACCCAGTTGCTGCGCCTGTTTCAGCGCGGTGTCGAAACTCAGGCCCTTGTCGCGCATCTCGCTGAGGATGAAATTGGTGGTGCCGTTGATGATGCCGGCGATCCACTCAATGCGGTTGGCAGTGAGTCCCTCGCGCACCGCCTTGACGATCGGAATCCCGCCCGCCACGGCGGCTTCAAACGCCACCATCACGCCCTTGTCCTGCGCCGCCTTGAATATCTCGTTGCCATGCTTTGCCAGCAGTGCCTTGTTTGCGGTGACGACGTGCTTGCCGTTTTCGATCGCTTTCAGCACCAGTTCTTTCGCCACACCGGTGCCGCCGATCAGCTCGATGACGATATCCACTCCGGGATCGCTCACCACCGAGAACGCATCGTCGGTGATCCTGCAAGCGCCGCCGGTAACTTTTTTCGCCAGCTCCACATTCTTGTCCGCCACCACGGTGATGCGGATCGGGCGGCCGGCGCGACGGGTGATCTCTTCCTCGTTGCGCTTCAGCACGGTAAAGGTGCCGCCGCCGACCGTGCCGATGCCCAGCAGTCCTACGTTGATTGGTTTCATTTCAATTCCTAAAGGTAGGGTGGGCACGTTTTTGTGCCCACCGATTATCCGCGTGGGCACAAAAACGTGCCCACCCTACGTTATGTCCCATGCTTCTTGCGGTAATGTTCCAGGAATCTTGCAATGCGTCCTATC
The DNA here is from genome assembly GCA_035529955.1 of Gallionella sp. GTDB lineage: Bacteria > Pseudomonadota > Gammaproteobacteria > Burkholderiales > Gallionellaceae > Gallionella. Next base: position 21,479 of record DATKVR010000102.1, on the reverse strand, counting down.
GCTTCGGTCAGGTCATCGGCATTGGGCAGGAACACCACGCGGATGTGGTCGGGATGTATCCAGTTGAAGCCGGTGCCCTGCACCACCAGCACCTTCTCTGTTTCCAGCAGCTCGAGGATGAATTTCTGGTCGTCCTTGATCGGGTAAATCTTCGGGTCGAAGCGCGGAAACAGGTACAGCGCGGCCTTGGGCTTGACACAGGTCACGCCGGGAATCTCGGTGAGCAGCTTCCAGGCGAGGTCGCGCTGCTTGCACAGGCGCCCGGTCGGCGCGACCAGGTCTTTGATGCTCTGGTAACCGCCCAGCGCGGTCTGGATCGCGAATTGTCCGGGCACGTTGGAACACAGCCGCATCGAAGCCAGTATCGTCAGGCCGTTGATGTAGTCCTGCGCATGCTTCTTCTCGCCCGACACCACCATCCAGCCGGCACGGTAGCCGCAGGCGCGGTAGTTCTTCGACAAACCGTTCAGCGTCACAAACAGTATGTCATCGGCCAGCGAGGCGATCGCGGTGTGTGTCGCCCCGTCATACAGCATCTTGTCGTAGATCTCGTCCGAATAAATGATCAGATCGTGCTCGCGCGCAATCTGGATGATCCCGCGCAGAATGTCGTCGGAATACAGCGCGCCGGTCGGGTTGTTCGGGTTGATGATCACGATCGCGCGCGTGTTCTTGGTAATCTTGCTGCGCATGTCGGCGAGGTCGGGATTCCACCCGTTTTCCTCATCGCATACATAATGGCGCGGCGTGCCGCCCGCCAGCGTGACTGCGGCGGTCCACAACGGATAGTCGGGTGTCGGGATCAACACTTCATCGCCGGTGTTGAGCAGGCCCTGCATCGCCATCACGATCAGCTCCGATGCGCCGTTGCCGATATAGATATCATCCAGTCCCACGCCCATGATCTTCTTGGCTTGGCAGTCATGCATGATCGCCTTGCGCGCCGCGAACATGCCCTTGGAATCGGAATAGCCGGAAGAATTGGGCAGGTTCAGGATCACATCCTGCTGGATCTCCTCCGGCGCCTCGAAGCCGAACGGCGCGAGATTGCCGATGTTCAGCTTGATGATACGCTGACCCTCTTCCTCCATCTGCTTGGCGCGTTCCATCACCGGGCCGCGGATGTCGTAGCACACGTTGGAGAGCTTGGTCGATTTCAGAATTGGTTTCACTTTATATATTCTCGAGTTTTCGGTCGCCTCTCGGCACACCGGGCGCAATGCCGGGTCACAATGATAGAATCCGCCACGCAATAGCAAAGGGCGCGATTTTACCTGTCCAGCCACGCTACAGCAAATGCCCCGCATAAACGGGGGGCTGAAAAGCGGCAAGGTGCAAAATTGACAAAAAATTCAGGAAAATTTGAGCCCCATACAAAAATTGATGTTCTATCCACCCGATGATTGACCGTGCCGATGACGATATCCTGATCCGCGCGATGCCGATGGTATTTGTACTGATCTGGAGCACGGGCTTCATCGTGGCTCGATACGGCATGCCGCTTGCCCCGCCGCTGAAATTCCTGGCGCTGCGCTATGCCTTTTCGATACTCTGTTTCCTGCCCTGGATCATGCTCGCCGGTGTTTCCTGGCCGCGTACGCGCGCGCAGTGGCTGCACCTGTCCGTTACCGGTGTGCTGATACACGGCGGCTATCTGGGCGGGGTGTGGGCCGCCGTCAAGGCGGGGATGGGCTCGGGACTGGTTGCGCTGATCGTCGGGCTGCAGCCGGTTCTCACCGCTTTCTGGCTGTCGGCCACCGGGGGGCGCGTCACGCGCCGGCAGTGGGCGGGGCTGGCGCTGGGTTTTGCCGGGCTGGTGCTGGTGGTCTCGCGCAAGCTGGGTGCGGGCGGCGAAGCAACCAGCTTCAATCTTTCCCTGGCCGTCTTCGCGCTGCTGTGCATCACCACCGGAACGCTGTATCAAAAGCGGCATGTGACGCGCTGCGATGCCCGCAGCGCCAATGCGGTACAACTCCTGGCGGCGCTGGCTGTCACCCTGCCGATGGCATTGTTTGAAACCGAGCCGGTGCAATGGAGCGGCGAATTCGTTGCCGCGCTGGCTTGGTCGGTGCTGGTCCTGACGCTGGGCGGAAGTTCGCTGCTCTACATCCTGATCCAGCGCGGCGCCGCCACTTCCGTGACCAGCCTGCTGTACCTGGTGCCGCCCACCACTGCGGTGATGGCCTGGATACTTTTTTCCGAGCCCATCACGGCAGTGACCATCGCGGGCGTTACGCTCACGGCCGCGGGTGTAAGCCTGGTTGTCAGGACAGCGCGCTGACAGTTCACCGAAAGATCGGGGAATTTTGCAGCCCCGGCTTCACTGCATTCTTCCCGCCTGCACGATACTGATATTTTCAAGCGGCTCCTCGCCTTTCGCCAAGCGCAACAATCTGGGGAACGTGCCGGTTTTGTGCACGGCCCAGCGACCTTCGGCGACCTCCTCGACCGGTCCCAATTGCGCCTTGAATTGCGCGTACTGTCCGGACCTGGCCACCAGAAAGTACCGGCTTCCCGGCGCGGGCAGCTGCGCCGCATCATCCGCATCATGAATCGCGGCGCGGCTGTACAGCGACAGCTCCCTTGCCACCATCGGCATCCGGTAGACATAGATCGGCAGCCCCGGTTGACCGGCCAGTCGCGCATTCACATTGTGCGCGACGCTGTAGGTGGTAAATGTCAGCGCGGTCATCCCCACCAGGAACGCATACAGGATATTGATCCCGATTACCGGATAGACCAGTACCGGAAACACGCGTGCCTGGATTTTCTTCACCATGGCATGGACCAGCAAGCCGATCGACGCTACCAGTACCGGGATCATCAGGATGGCTTTGCCCACATACACACTCAAACCGCAGGCCAGCACGAGCAACAGCAGCGTGATGACCCATTGCGCAATCAGCAACTTGCGGTGGCCGGCGGGCCGCGCCAAATTATCAGCAAAGTAATCCGCAAGGTAATGCGCGCACAGGATGGCCGCAAACGGGAAGATGATGACCGTGTAGTACTCGAACTGGAACTGCGTGGCGCTGAATATCATGAACGGGATGAAGAACGCACCGCACAGATAAATGAAACTGGCCCGCCCGGCGGGACTGCGCGAAACAAATTGACGGATACCCGCGTACACGGCCGCCACGAATACCGCCACCCACGGCAGGAAGGTCCACAGGAACGCGTCCACGAAATACAGCGGATTCCCGTTGTGGTTCTGGATCGGGCCGGTATTGAAAAAACGCCCGAACTGGCTGTCCCACAGAAAGAAGCGGATGCCGGACACGTGCGTGTGCCCGAACACCACTTTTTCGGGATGCGTATCGAACTGCAGATACAGCGCGACCAGTTCGGGTGCGGTAAACAGCAGCGTCAATGCAAGCGCGAGCAGCCATTTCCCGCTCCACAACTTGCGCCATTCGCCGCGGTACAGCCACATGCACACCATGCCACCGGTGATCGCGATCAGCGTGAACACGCCCTTGGTCATCACCGCCATTGCGCTGAACAGTGCGCCGAGCAGCAGATATTTCACCTTGGCCGCGGCGTCGAAGCGCAACCAGTAATAGCAGGCCGCCATGATGAAACCGGTCAGATAGGTCTCCGCCTTGACCTCGATGCTCGAATCCATCAGTTCAAAGACCGACACGTACACCAGCACGGCCAGCCACGCGGTGTCGCGATTGTAAAAAAGGCGTGCAATCCGATAAGTGAAATAACCGCCGATCAGATGGAACAGGAAGCCCGGCAATATGTAGGTGAACGCACCGATCCCGCCGACCTTGAAGAACAGCGCGGTGATCCAGAATGGCAAGTGCGGCTTGTCCAGCCAATCCCTGCCGTCCAGCATCAGATTCACCCAGTCATTGTGCAGCGCGATGTGCCGGGCAAGCGCGGCATAGGTGACGGAATCGCCCCCGTTGATCACCGGGGACAGCATCGCCGCCGCATTGACCGCCAGCGTGATCAGGATCAGCCATTTGGCCTGACGAGTAACATTCATGATTGTGTAATTGAAATTTTTTCCGGGATACAGTTTACCCAATCCCGGTCTGATTTGACGCCCACTGCGCCGAACCCCTAAACTCTGTTCAATGATACTGCACAATACGAGGTCATTTTGAAATTGCACCTGGACAATCCCGGCGAGACCAGAGTGTTCACCGCGCACGACCCGGATCACGTGATGGTCAACGGCGAACGCTATGACCACAGCATCGTGGTGCTGGCCGAAGCAGTTCGCGATGACTGGACGGTCGCCAATTTTGACGCACTGGGTGCCGCGCATTTCGACTATTTCCTTGCGCTGAAACCGGACGTGCTGCTGCTGGGTACCGGCGCGCGGCAACGTTTCCCGCATCCGCGTCTGTATAGCGCACTGACCAATGCCGGTATCGGCGTGGAATGCATGGATACGCCCGCAGCCTGCCGCACCTACAATATACTGGTGGCGGAAGATCGCAGGGTGATCGCGGCAATCCTGTTTTAACAGCCCCTCCCCTGCGGGTCACGTCAAATTTTCGGTAATCCCTGAATGAGTCAATCACTGCAAAACGTCATCCGCCAGGCCGAACAGATCATCCTCGGCAAGCCGCGGCAAATTCGCCTGGCGCTGGCCTGCCTGCTGGCACGCGGCCATCTGCTGATCGAGGACCTGCCCGGGGTCGGCAAGACCACGCTGGCGCATGGACTGGCGCGCACGCTGGGACTGCAGTTCCAGCGCATCCAGTTCACCAGCGACCTGCTGCCGGCCGACATTCTGGGCGTGTCGGTCTATCAGCGTGACACCGGCAAATTCGAGTTCCATCCCGGCCCGGTCTTCGCGCAAATGGTCCTGGCGGACGAGATCAATCGCGCCACACCCAAGGCGCAGAGCGCGCTGCTGGAAGCGATGGAGGAACAGCAGGTGACCATAGAAGGAACGACACGCGCATTGCCCGCGCCGTTTTTCGTGATCGCCACACAGAACCCGGCCTATCAGGTCGGCACCTACGCGCTGCCGGAATCGCAGCTCGACCGTTTCCTGATGCGTATCCAGATGGGTTATCCGGACGCGCAGGCCGAACGCGGCCTGTTGTCCGGGGTGGACCGGCGCGAGATCGTCGCGCAGCTCAGCCCGCAACTGGAGAGCAGCGAATTGCTCGCTTTGCAGAAACGCGCGCGGGCAGTGTTCGTGTCGCCCGCCCTGCTCGATTATGTGCAGGCCATCCTGCGCCATACGCGCGAGGAATCGCGCTACACGCACGGCCTGTCGCCGCGCGCCGGGCTGGCGCTGTTATCCGCCGCACGCGCCTGGACACTGCTCGAGGAGCGCGAAGCGGTGATCCCCGAGGATGTGCAGGCGGTGTTGCCCGGCGTGGTCAGCCACCGCCTGCAGGCGGTCGGCGAATATGCCCGGTTCAACAGCGATGTGCTGGTGCGCGAATTGATCGAGGCGGTCGCGATCCCGTAACATCGTGCTGAACGCACTCCCGCAAAAATTCCGCACCTGGCTGTTCCGCCCCAAAGTCGAACACGGCGCGATCACGCTCACCCAGCGCCGCATCTTCATCATCCCGACCCGGCAGGGATTCACGCTGGTGTTCGTGCTGGTGCTGATGCTGCTCGGCGACATCAACTACAACCTGAGTCTCGGCTATGTGCTGACTTTCCTGCTGACCATGATGGCGGTGATGTCCATGCTGTATGCATTCCGCAACCTTGCCCACCTGGAGATACGCGCGGGCCGTGCCGAACCGGTGTTCTGCGGGGAAACCGCGCAATTCATGCTGCACTTCAACAACACCAGCAAATTGCCGCGTTTTCAGCTTTGCCTGGTGCAGGCCGGCGATTCCTTCTGGAAAAACACCCACACGCCGTTGCAGTTCGATGCCCCCGCCAAACAGGATACCGAAGTTGCCTTTCCGCTGCCCGCCACCCGGCGCGGCTGGCTGCAGCCCGGCCGCCTGACGCTGTACACCGAATTCCCGCTCGGGCTGTTTTACTGCTGGTCCTATCTGCATTTCGACACGCGCTGCCTGGTCTACCCGAAACCCTTGAGCGACGCGCCGTTGCCGACCGGCAGTTCGCCCGACGGCACGGGCAAACGCAATTCGGCCGGCGATGAGGACTTTTCCGGGTTGCGCAAATACACCGCCGGTGATGCGCTGCCGCGCATCGACTGGAAAGCCTATGCACGCGAACGGGGTTTGCAGGTCAAGCAATTTTCCACACCGCTGGGCGAGGAATTGTGGCTGGACCATGCCGATGCACCGGACCACAACATTGAAGAAAAACTGGCGCGCATGACCCGCTGGGTACTGGACGCGGAAGCGCAGGGACTGCGCTACGGCCTGCGCCTGCCGAACGGCGAGCTGCCGTCGAACAGCGGCATCGCGCACCGCGACCAATGCCTGCGCAGGATCGCATTGTTCAGTCTGGAATCGGAAACGCGATGAGCAAGTCGCTTGCATACGGCCTGCTGCTCTCCATCCTGATGGTGATCGCGCCGCATGCCGAGCATCTCCCGTTATGGGTCAGCGGCCTGTGTGCCGGCCTGATGCTGTGGCGTGCCTGGCTGATCTATACCGGCAAGCCGCTGCCGAAACGCTGGCTACTGATGCTGATCACGGTTGCCGGCACGGCCGGGATCGTGCTCACCTTCCACACCCTGTTCGGGCGCGAAGCGGGCGTGACCCTGCTGATGATGCTGGCCACGCTCAAGCTGATGGAGCTGCGCGAAACGCGTGACGCGATAGTGCTGGTCTATCTCGCCTGTTTCATCATCATCACCAATTTTTTCTACTCGCAGAGCATCCCCACCGCGCTCTACCTGCTCGCCACCATGATGGTGATCGTGACCGCCTGGATACACCTGCAGGCGCCAGGTATCGCGCTGAAACCGCGTGCGCGCATCGCGGCGACGTTGCTGATGCAAGCCCTGCCGCTGACGCTGATCCTGTTCATCCTGTTTCCGCGCGTGCAGGGGCCGCTGTGGGGCCTGCCGCAGGATGCCTATGCCAGCACCGGGCTGGATGACCATATGGCGCCGGGCAGCCTGAGCCGCCTGAGCCTGTCCGAAGCGGTCGCGTTTCGCGTTTCCTTTAACGGCCAGCCGCCGCGCCCCGACCAGATGTACTGGCGCGGGCCGGTGTTGTGGCAGTTCGACGGGCGCACCTGGTCCCCGGGCAGATCCCCGTATCCGGTCGCGCCGAGATTCACCCAACTCGGCCAGCCGGTCGATTACGTTGTCACGCTGGAGCCGCACAACAAGCACTGGCTGTTTGCGCTGGATGTGCCGGACAAGCTGTCGATTCCCGCCACCCTGACCGACGATTTTCAGCTGTTGAGCAAGGCGCCGGTCAATGCGCGGCTACGCTATGCGGCACGTTCGTATCTGGTCTATCACGCCAACCTGCAGGAATCCCCCCGGCAGCTGGAACGCGCGCTGCAATTGCCCCCCGGGCAGATCGATCCCCGCGCGCGGCAGCTTGCCGCCGAATGGCGCGCCGACAGCAAGGATGATGCGGCGATCGTCAATACCGCACTGCGCTATTTCAGCCAGCATGGATTCGTCTACACGCTCGAAGCACCACCGCTCGGCGTCAACAGCATCGATGATTTTCTGTTCACCACCAAACAGGGATTCTGCGAGCACTACGCGTCGGCCTTTGTGTTCCTGATGCGTGCCGCAAACATCCCGGCGCGCGTGGTGACCGGCTATCTGGGTGGAGAATACAACGATGTTGGCAACTACTACATCGTGCGCCAGTCCGATGCGCACGCCTGGGCGGAAGTGTGGCTGGCCGGACAGGGCTGGGTGCGCGTCGACCCGACCGGCGCCATCGCCCCGGACCGCGTGGAACGCGGCCTGTCTGCCGCCCTGTCCGACAAGGCCGCCCTGCCGTTCATGGAGCGCAACCCGCCGCAATGGCTGCGCGATCTGCGTTTCAACCTGGACGCGATCGCCAACCAGTGGAACCAATGGGTGCTGGGCTACGATACCGAGCGCCAGTTCGCATTCCTGACCCGTCTCGGCATGGAGTCCATCACCTGGCAGAAGATGGCACTGAACATGTCGGCCGGCATCGGGCTGGTGATCGCGCTATTCGCGCTGTACATGCTGCGCCACCTGTACACCCGCCGGCCCGGCAAAGTGCAAGCCGCATGGCTGAAATTGTGCCGCAAACTGGCCAAATCCGGACTGCCGCGCGCCGCGCATGAAGGCGCACTGGACTACGCCGCGCGGGTCGCCGCGGCCCGCCCCGAACTCGCCCGCGCCATCCTTGACCTTGCCGCACGCTACAGCGCGTTACGCTATGGCGCGGCGGATGACGGTTACGCCCGGCGTGATTTTCTGCAACGCGCAGCGGCGTTCAAAATCTGACAGGGTATAATCCGCACCACTCCATCCAACCGAACAGACATGTATATTACCCGCCGCCTGGAATTCGATGCCGGACATCGTATCCCCAACCACAACAGCCAGTGCAAACACCTGCACGGCCATCGCTATGCGATCGAGATCACGCTGTCCGGAGACATCATCACCAGCGAAGGCCTGTCCGAACAGGGTATGGTGATGGACTTCTCCGATGTCAAACGCATCGCCAATGAAAAACTGGTGGACACGTGGGATCACGCATTCCTGGCATATCGCGGCGACAAGCCGGTGTGTGACTTCCTGGCAACAATACCGAATCACAAGACCGTGATACTTGATGTCGTGCCGACCGCGGAAAATCTCGCACAGGCTGCCTTCGACATCCTGGCCCCCGCTTACCAGGATACCTATGGTAACCACCTGCGCCTGGAACAGGTGCGCCTGTATGAAACCCCCAACAACTGGGCAGACTGTGTGAGAAGGTAGATTGTTTCTGGACATGAAGGGCAGCTTGGTTCAAAATGCGCCGCCTTGAAGGTCGGTAGCGTTGCCAAGGCAAGCGCACAATCTGCCGGCAGACAACTGGGAAGCGTGGCCGAGTGGTTGAAGGCACTGGTCTTGAAAACTAGCGAGGATGCGAGTCCTCCGTAAGTTCGAATCTCACCGCCGCTTCGGTGCACGAATGAACTTTCACCCTATTTCGCCGGTCTTAAGCCCGTCTCAGAATTAATGCATAACATTTAGGAGGTTACAAATGGAACAACAATATATTCCCGCAACGCAAATCGGCGCGTTATCAGGCTCGCAAAACAAGGTATTGCGCAATACTTACATGATGTTGGCGCTTACCATGATCCCGACAGTGATCGGTGCGTTCATGGGCATGTCGACCAACTTTTCTTTCATGGCACTGCATCCAATCATGTTCTCGCTGATGATGTTCGGTGCGTTGATGGGACTGATGTTCGGCGTCACCGCGATGCGCAACAGCATCTGGGGTGTTGTCTTGCTGCTGGCCTTCACCTTCGTGGCCGGATTCTTTCTCGGGCCTATCCTGCAAATGGCGTTGCACCTGAAAAACGGCGCACAGCTGGTGGGCATGGCGGCGGGCGGGACCGGCATCATCTTCTTCAGTCTGGCGACCCTGGCTACGGTCAGCAAGAAAGATTTCAGCTTCATGGGCAAGTTCCTGTTCATCGGCCTGATCCTGCTGATCGTCGCGTCCCTGGCCAACATGTTCTTCCACATCCCGGCAATGGCGCTGACCATTTCCGCGATTGCCGTGCTGATCTTTTCGGCTTACATCCTGTTTGACATCAGCCAGATCGTGCATGGCGGCCAGACCAATTACGTGATGGCGACGATGAGCCTGTATCTGGATATCTACAACATTTTCGTCAACCTGCTGAGCCTGCTGATGGCATTCGGCGGCCAGCGAGACTGACAAACGGCTCGCAACGGTTATTCAGTCACCAAGCCAAAAGTGCAGTGGGGGCCGCCTCCAATTAGTGTTGATTAATGAGTCCGGCTTGAAAAACAAAAAATCCTGTTGGGAAACCAGCAGGGTTTTTCTTTGGGATTATTCAGGCAGTATGGCCGTGACCGGCTGCATTCAGTCATTGTGCAGATGACCCATGAAGGAAAATAACGCATATGGACCGGCCGATTACGGCAGCCCGCCCTGATTTTTTGCTTCCCGAAGACATCAACATTACCTGCCGCCGATCCTCATCGCTGCCAAAAATGAATTACTACTGCCGGAAACAGCAAACTTCACCGTTGCCAGTCCGGTTCGGCAGCTTGTTTATCAGCCAATTGCAGACACTTTGGCTTTCCGCCCTGGTGTTGCCGATGGAATAAACCCGGACACCCGGCATCTTATCCCCTGGATTTTCTTGCCTTTCTCAAACCTGATTGAATCGCACAACACGACCTCGTGTTGAGCGGCAAGTTCTGCCAAGTAGACACGTGTCTTTGCAAGCGAGAGACCGGCACCTTCAGCAATCTCGGCATCCAGTTTCTCGCCATGCTTCTTTAGGTATTTCAGGATTTCATTCATTTTATCGACGTTTGCTCCGAGGTTAAAAAAGCCGGCATTCCACCGGCTCCAAAATTGTGAAAATCTGCGTCCTTAAGAAAGGCCAGCCCAGCAAGCGATTGAAACAGCTGCGGCCGCAAGCCAGCCAAATGCCATATGGAACTCGCTTTCATAAGAAGCTGCATCCCGGTTTGTTTTGACGTTCATTCATAATCTCCTTGATAAACCACCGTTATCCCAATGAAACAAATATCGGACTGGATCAGTTTTAATTAGTTCCACCGTTTTCTGGTAACGCTGGAAACGAGGTGGATTCATACAAACAGAATTATCTTCAATCTCCTATATTGCAGATTGGGCCGGCAAGGCGGACTAATTTCGATACCCGGCTTTTTTCGAGGCGTAAATCTGGTATCGTGCTTGCGGGGTGAAGTGTGTGCAGTTCATTTACTGCAAGTTCGATTGAACTGCCAGAAAGGCACGGATACAGCCGTATCCCGCCCTCCCACCGACACTATTCAAAATTGCGCTTCATTCCTGAATCCTTCTTTCCTTAACGGAAAGACATCTATTAAGAATAATTAATAAGGAGACTCAATATGATTTACGTTGCCCCCGGCACCCCAGGTGCCAAAATTTCATACAAAAAACATTACGACAACTTCATCGGTGGCAAATGGGTCGCCCCGGTCAAGGGCCAATACTTTGATGTCATTAACCCAAGCAACGGCAAGCCTTATACCAAGGCAGCCCGCTCTGGCGCAGAAGATATCGAACTGGCGCTTGATGCGGCACATGCCGCAGCTGACAAGTGGGGGAAAACTTCTCCCGCCGACCGCTCCAACATCCTGCTAAAGATTGCTGATCGCATGGAAGCCAACCTCGAACTGCTGGCCTACGCCGAAACAGTCGATAACGGCAAACCCATCCGTGAAACGCTGAATGCGGATATCCCTCTCGCCATCGACCACTTCCGCTATTTCGCCGGCTGCATGCGTGCCCAGGAAGGGGCGCTCAGCGATCTGGACGAGAATACCGTCGCCTATCATTTTCATGAACCGCTGGGCGTGGTCGGCCAGATCATTCCCTGGAATTTTCCTATCCTGATGGCGGCGTGGAAGCTGGCTCCGGCCATCGTCGCCGGCAATTGCGTGGTACTGAAGCCCGCCGAATCGACCCCGATCAGCATGCTGATTGTGGCCGAATTGATCGGCGACCTGCTGCCACCCGGCGTGCTCAACATCGTCAACGGTTACGGCCGCGAGGCCGGCTTGCCGCTCGCCACCAGCAAGCGCATCGCCAAGATTGCCTTCACCGGATCGACCAGCACCGGCCGGGTCATCGCGCAGGCTGCCGCGAATAATCTGATCCCGGCCACACTCGAACTTGGCGGCAAGTCGCCCAACATTTTCTTTGCCGACATCATGAAAGCTGACGACAGTTTCTTCGACAAGGCTATCGAAGGTCTCGTGCTGTTCGCATTCAACCAGGGCGAAGTGTGTACCTGTCCGTCACGCGCACTGATCCAGGAATCCATCTACGACAAATTCATGGAACGCTGCCTGGTTCGCATCAAGGCAATCAAGCAGGGCAACCCGCTGGATACCGAAACCATGCTCGGCGCCCAGGCCTCCAAGGAACAGATGACCAAGATCATGTCCTACCTTGATCTGGGCAAGCAGGAAGGCGCCAAGCTGTTGATTGGCGGCGCCCAGGCCAAACTTGGCGGCGAACTGGAAGGCGGTTATTACGTCCAGCCCACACTCTTCAAGGGCAACAACAAGATGCGCATCTTCCAGGAAGAAATTTTCGGCCCGGTGCTTGCCGTGACCACCTTCAAGGACGAGGCTGAGGCACTGGCCATCGCCAACGACACGCTGTACGGCCTGGGTGCGGGGGTCTGGTCGCGCGACGGTAACACTGCCTATCGTATGGGTCGCGCCATCAAGGCAGGACGGGTATGGACCAATTGCTACCATGCCTACCCGGCCCACGCCACGTTCGGCGGTTACAAAGAATCCGGTATCGGCCGCGAAACGCACAAGGTGATGCTCGATCATTACCAGCAGACCAAGAACCTGTTGGTCAGCTACAGTGAACAGAAACTTGGCTTCTTCTGATCGCACCGCGCTTCCGGGGTCGCCTACCGGCGACCTTGCGTGGGGCGGGTAACCGCCCCATTTTTTATTGGAGAACTCAAATGGTAGAAAAAGTGATTGCCACTGAAGCGGCGCTCGAACTCATCGAGTTCCTGAAACAGAAGCACGGCCCGCTGATGTTTCACCAGTCCGGCGGCTGCTGCGATAACAGCGCGGCCAACTGCTATCTGCCCGGCGAAATCACGATCGGTGCCGGCGACGTGTATCTGGGTGATATCGGCGGATGTCCGTTTTACATCGGCAAGTCGCAGTATGAATACTGGAAACACACCCAGCTGATCATCGATGTCATTGAAGGGCACGGCGGCACATTTTCGCTGGAAGGGCCGGAGGGAAAGGCATTCCATACCCGTTCACGGGTGTTTACGGGTGCAGAATTAACCGAATTGCTGGCGGAATAAAACATCCGGGGCAATAGCATCATGCCGCCGACTTCAAAGAGCAACACCGCGCGTCCAAACCCGGCACGGACTGCGAACAACATTTGGTGACATGCGGCGATCTGCCGATCGCCGCATTGTTTTCTTGCTGCGAATTCCCAAATGAGTTTGCATGGCAGCACAGATTTCATGGTGGTTACAGTAAAGGTGTATCTCTAATATCCGCGCTTTATGGATATACTGACTGCACAATTGCCATGCCTTCCCCTGCATTGATCAAAAAAATTAAAGTTTCACTTTTCTTCCAGGCAATCAAACAAAGGTAATGCAGCCAACAGATTCAACAAGCAAAGCAGCGCGTAATGTGCCGAACGATCCAGTCAAGCCCACGCCTATGGCCGCACCCAAAAGCCAACCTTTCCCGGTTCTGGCCTTGGCGGTGCTCGGGGTGGTCTATGGCGACATCGGCACCAGCCCGATTTACGCCCTGCGCGAATGTTTCGCCGGCAAGCACCCCATTCCAGTCACGACCGACAATGTCCTCGGTATTCTCTCGCTGATATTCTGGACGCTGCTCCTGGTTATTTCGCTCAAGTACATGGTCTACGTGCTGCGTGCGGACAATCGCGGTGAAGGCGGCATCTTTGCCCTGCTGGCTTTGCTCCGGCCGGACAGACAACAAACCCGGTTGATCCGACGTGCTCTGATCCTGCTCGGCTTGCTGGGCGCCTCCATACTGTACGGTGACGCAATGATCACACCGGCGATCTCGGTGCTGAGCGCGGTGGAAGGACTGCAGCTTGCCGCACCCGGCCTGCAAAGCTATGTAATACCCATTACCGTGATCATCCTGGGCCTGCTATTCAGCGTTCAGAGCCGCGGAACTGCGAAGGTTGGCGCTATCTTCGGCCCGATAACACTGGCCTGGTTTGTCGTGCTCGCGCTGCTCGGCATTCGGGGCATCTTCCAGGCGCCCGAGGTGTTGCTTGCTGTCAATCCCTGGTATGCGGTCAAGTTTTTCCTGGACAACGGAACGACGGGTTACCTCGTTCTTAGTGCCGTGTTCCTCGTCACCACGGGCGGCGAAGCGCTTTATGCCGATCTGGGCCACTTCGGCCGCCAGCCCATACGCACAGTGTGGTTTGCCTTTGTGCTGCCGGCTTTGCTCATCAATTACTTCGGGCAAGGCGCACTCCTGATCGCCGATCCTTCCGCAAGCGTCCATCCTTTTTATCATCTCGCGCCGACCTGGGGACTTTATCCGCTGATCATTCTCGCCACGGCCGCGACGATCATCGCCTCGCAAGCGGTGATCACGGGTGCATTTTCACTGACACGGCAGGCAATACAACTCGGCTTGTTTCCGCAGTTCACCGTCAAGCAGACCTCCGCCGATGCGCGCGGGCAGATTTATTTGCCGATCGTGAATTGGATATTGATGGCAGCCGCCATCGGCTTGGTGCTTGCATTCCGTTCCTCGGACAATCTGGCGGGAGCCTACGGTGTGGCGGTCAACTCCACCATGGCAATTACGACCGTGCTGGCGTTCAATGTAGCTCGCGAGCGCGGTGACTGGAGCTTGCCTGCAACGCTGGCCTTCCTGTTTGGATTCCTGGCTATCGACCTGGGATTTCTCGGGTCTAATCTTTTCAAGATAACCGATGGCGGGTGGTTGCCATTATTCATCGGTGTACTGTTGTTCACCGTAATGACCACATGGCGCCGGGGCTCAGGCATATTGGCGGAACAGATTGCCAATACCACGACGAATCTCGAGACCTTCATTGGACGCGTGAAGGGCGAACAGATACCGCGCGTTCCCGGAACGGCAGTATTCATTACCGGCAGACTGGAGCCGACTCCGCCGTCGCTGCAACAACTGGTACGACACACCGGCGTCCTGTACGAGCGCGTCATCCTCATGACGGTGGTCATCGAACCGATGCCCACCGTCAACCTGAATGAGCGCATAGAACTTGAGGTATTCGACGAAGGGTTTTATCGCATCATGCTGCACTACGGGTTCATGCATACACCCAACATTCCTTCCGATCTGAGCGCATGCGCCGAGCTCGGGCTGCACCTCGATCTGGATGAAATCCACTACATTGTAGGCCACGTCGACCTGCTGGCCGGCCGCAAGCTGCACGGTATGGCCGTATGGCGCGACAAGCTCTTTGCATTTCTGGCACGAAACACCCAAGATGCCATCGTCGGCTATCATATCCCCGCCGCTCAGACGATGACGGTGGGTTTGCATGTTGGCATCTGAACGCCAGGCATGCTGGATCACCAGAAAATTAACCCGAGGGTGCACTTGATGTTGCCATATCGCACGCTGGCAAGCAGACATTCGCCCCTCCGGAAAGCGATATTGGATGCGAGCGGAGATCATGGACAGGAGCGAGTTGGCTCAATGGAAGGGTTAGACTTGCTCTTGTTGCGGGAAGACTTCATCGAGCGTCGCCCCGCGGCGAGAACCGCCACCAGATGCTGTTGAAGCGCATGTGGCTGCCGAGAAGGACAGAGGGAACCACCAAAGACTCGCTGCGCCATTGAACAACAAGCGATCCGTCCGATGCTTGCAGAAGAAAGACCAGTACACCACCGGCGTCGACGAATATATACGGGATACCACTAAAATGGCTATCCGGTTCCGCAAGGAATCTAAGACGCGCTCCGCTCTCGTTCGTGTAGCAGGTAAACAGATCGTCGTATCGCTTTTCGAACCGATTCAAGTGATAGCGGCGAAAGACCAGCGTCGTTTTTTCCGCCTTGTCACCGACAAAGTTGAAGCTTATTGCTTCGGGTGTTTGGCGAATTAACACGAAAGCCGCGTCGACCATTTCAGGCCATACATTTCCGGTTTCCTTAGGGCTCATCAGCCCCGTTCCTTTCCCCATCCGGGCAAAGACTTCCGACAGCTTTGGTGGCGCACCCGATTCCGCGGGAAAGCTCTCGACCCCCAAATTGTTGTATGCACCATCCAGATTAGGACATCCGTCGGCGCTGGAAACGGATTCAATCGGAGCCCAAGTATCCGGGTAATGAACCGGCCCAGTACGAGTGGCGCAACCGGTCAACATTAGTGCTGTGCCGATGCAGTGCGTCAAGAAGTACAGTTGGCGCTTGGAAAACATCACAGCCGCTCAGGGGTTAGCTCTCTCGGGACAAATTGAAGAAACCTGACAACGAAATTATTATGCGTCGGCGGGTTTCTTTGCGTCTGCTTTGACCGCATTGCCGGAGCCTTCTGCCATATGCTCGTATAGTTCGAAGCGTTTGTGCAGCTCGTTCTCGTAATACGCCTGGACTTCCCCGCCGTTTTCGTCCATCTCTTTTAACAGCCCGCGGAAGCGCGGCTCATTTTTGACGAATTCGCGGTAGGGCACCGAGGGCTTGGGCGAATCCAGCGATAGTGGATTCATGCCTTGCTGCCGGCGCCGCGGATCGTAGCGGAACAGCGGCCAATGGCCGGTCTTGACCGCCAGTTCCTGTTGCTGAAGTTGCTTGCCCAGGTCGTAGCCATGCTCGACGCAGGGACTGTAAGCGATGATCAGCGACGGGCCGTCGTAGGACTCCGCGTCGAGAAAGGTACGCAGCGTGTGGGTATCTTTCGCACCGTAGGCCACATGCGCGACATAGACGTGGCCGTAGCTCATCGCAATCTGCGCCAGATCCTTCTTGCCGGTGTGCTTGCCGCCGGCGGCGAATTTGGCAATGGCCCCGCGCGGCGTGGCCTTGGACATCTGCCCGCCGGTATTCGAATAGACCTCGGTGTCCAGCACCAGGATATTGACATTGCGGCCGGTGGCGATGACATGGTCGAGGCCGCCGAAGCCGATATCGTAGGCCCAGCCGTCGCCGCCGATGATCCACACGCTCTTCTTCACCAGGTATTCGACCAGGCTTGCCAGTTGGCGCGCCGCGGCGGTATCGATGCCGGCCAGCTTGCCGCGCAGTTCCGCCACCCGTTCGCGTTGTTGAAAGATGCCCGCTTCGCTGCTCTGGTCGGCATTGAGTATCGCCACGGTGAATTCGCTGCCGACCTGGTCTTTCAGTTGCTGCAACAGCTCGCCCGCATGTTCGGCATGCTTGTCGATGCTGACACGAAATCCCAGGCCGAACTCGGCATTGTCCTCGAACAACGAGTTGCTCCAGGCCGGCCCGCGTCCATCGCCGTTCTTGCAATAGGGCGTGGTCGGGAGGTTGCCGCCGTAGATCGACGAACAACCGGTCGCATTGGCGACCACCATGCGGTCGCCGAACAACTGGCTGGCCAGACGGATATACGAAGTTTCACCGCAGCCGACACAGGCCGAGGGGAACTCGAACAGCGGCTGCATCATCATCGCGCCCTTGATGGTGCCGGTCTTCAATTGGGTACGGTCGAACTCCGGCAGCTTGAGGAAGAATTCGAAATTGTCTCGCTCCTGATCGCGCAACGGCGCGATCGGCCGCATTTCCAGTGCCTTGTGGCCGTCGACCTTGGATACCGCCGGGCAGATGTCCACGCACAGCGTGCAACCGGTACAGTCTTCGGGCGCAACCTGGTAACTGATATGCATGCCCTGCTCGAAGTCCTTGCCCTTGACCTGTATGTGCTTGAAAGTGGGCGGAGCGTCTTTCGCCATGTCTGCCGAAAACAGCTTGCTGCGGATGGCCGAATGCGGACAGACGAACGGGCACTTGCCGCAGTGTATGCACAATTCTTCATCCCATACCGGGATCTCCTGGGCCAGGTTGCGCTTGTCCCACATCGCGGTGCCGGATGGCCATGTGCCGTCATTCGGGAGCGCGCTCACCGGCAGGCGGTCGCCGCGGCCGGACATGATCTCGGCGGTGATCTTGCGCACGAATTCCGGCGCGAATGCGGGCACGGCTTCCGGCATCTCGTGGGTGCTGCTCACGGTTGCCGGAACGGCGACCTTGTGCAGGTTGGCGACGGTCTCGTCGATCGCCTTCCAGTTGGCCTCGACCACGGCCTGCCCCTTCTTGCTGTAGGATTTTTTGGCAGCGAGCTTGATCTTCTCGATCGCCACGTCGCGCGGCAGCACCCCGGAGATCGCAAAGAAACAGGTCTGCATGATGGTGTTGATCCGTGTGCCCATGCCGGTTTGTTTGGCGATTGCATAGGCATCGATCACATAGAACCCGATGTTCTTGTCCAGTATCTGCTGCTGCATCTTGCGCGTCAGCAGATTCCACACCCTGTCCGCCGTTACCGAGGTGTTGACCAGGAACACCGCGCCTTCGGCTGCATGATCGAGCAGTTCGTAGCGATCCAGGAATATGGGCTGGTGGCAGCCGATGAAGTTCGCCTCGTTGTTGGCGATCAGGTAGGGCGAATGTATCGGCCTGGGCGAGAAACGCAGGTGCGAGATGGTCGCCGCACCGGCCTTCTTCGAGTCGTAGACAAAATAGCCCTGTCCATACAGCTCGGTTTCTTCGCCCATGATCTTGATGGTGTTCTTGTTGGCACCCACCGTGCCGTCCGAGCCGAGGCCATAGAACATGCAGCGCATCACGCCGTTGCCGGCATCGGTGCGAAAGTCCTCGTCCCAATTCAGGCTGGTGTGGCTCAGGTCGTCGTAAATGCCGATGGTGAAATGGTTCTTCGGCTGGTCCCTGTTCAGTTCGTCGAACACGCCCTTGACCATGCCCGGCGTGAATTCTTTGGAGGAAAGCCCGTAGCGTCCGCCCACCACGCGCGGCATACCGGCAAATTTGCTCGTGCCGCCGCTATAGGCTTCGCTGATCGCGGTCACCACATCCTTGTACAGCGGCTCGCCGTCCGCGCCCGGCTCCTTGGTCCTGTCCAGCACCGCGATGCGTTTCGCGGTGGCGGGTATGACCTTGAGCAACTCGTCTGCCGCGAACGGGCGGAACAATCGAACCTTCACCACACCCACCTTTTCGCCATGATGATTGATGTGGTCGACCACTTCTTCCACCGCTTCCGCGCCGGAACCCATCAACACGATCACGCGCTCGGCATCCGGTGCGCCGGCATATTCATAAAGTTGGTATTGGCGTCCGGTCAGTGCGGCAAACTTGTCCATGGTTTGCTGCACGATCCCGGGCATGCGCTGGTAGAACGGGTTGACCGACTCGCGCGCCTGGAAATACACGTCCGGGTTTTGCGACGTGCCGCGTATGAACGGATGGTCCGGCGTCAGCGCGCGAGCGCGATGCGCGAACACCAGCTGGTCGTCTATCATCTCGCGCACCACGTCGACCGGAACCTGCTCGATCTTGGCCACTTCGTGGGAAGTGCGGAAACCGTCGAAGAAATGCAGGATCGGCACGCGCGCTTCCAGCGTCGCCGCCTGGGCAATCAGCGCCATGTCCATCGCTTCCTGCACCGAATTGGAAGCGAGATAGGCAAAACCGGTAGAGCGCGCCGCCATCACATCGCCGTGGTCGCCGAAGATCGACAGGCCCTGTGCAGCCAGCGAGCGCGAGGCGACGTGCATCACGAAGGGCGTGAGTTCGCCGGCGATCTTATACATATTGGGGATCATCAGCAGCAGGCCCTGCGAAGCGGTAAAGGTGGTCGCCAGCGAGCCGGTCTGCAACGCGCCGTGTATCGCGCCGGCTGCGCCGCCCTCGCTCTGCATCTCGACGACTTCCGGAATGGTGCCCCACAGATTCCGGATGCCCTGGGACGACCAGGCATCGGCATATTCGCCCATGGGCGAAGAGGGTGTAATCGGATAAATCGCGATCACCTCGTTGGTCAGGTGGGCGATATAGGCGGCGGCCTCGTTGCCGTCGATCGTAACCATGCGTGCTTGGGACATCGGGCACCTCCGCAGTAATCTTACCTAGAAGTTCATGCTGAACAGCATATACCTTTTTGAATTGCCATGCGCTGGCGAGCACAATAATTTAAGGTAGGATGGCCACTCGTTTTTCCACTCTGTTGATTGCGGAAAATAAAGGTTAACCGTCCCTGCTCAGGATTGTTTTGGATTTCGCTGGGCAGGATTACGCTGACCGGGATTACGTTGATCCGGGCGCAGGTGCGGGCCCAGTATTTCTTCGGCGGTATCGCCATCCACCGGCTTGCCGTCGACATTCACCAGCGGCTGATCGGAATCGTTCCAGCCGCGCACGCCGCTCCTGAGCGAGACCACGCGGGTGTAGCCCATCTGCTGCATCGCGTCAGCGACCAGCGCGGAACGGTAGCCGGAACGGCAGATCACGACGATCTCCAGTTCGCGGCCAGCGGCAAGCAAGGGCAGGGTCTCGTCGAAATCCCATTCGCAGGATTGTTCCAGTATCCCGCGCGGCACGTTGATCGCACCGGGAATATGCAGCGCGGCAAACTCAGACGTTTCGCGCACGTCGAGCAACACGGGTTTGCTGCCCGCGGCCAGCTGCTTGCTCAGGTTCCAGGGATGGATCTCCTTCACGCGCGTGAGCGCGTCGGCGACAAGTTCGGTGTAGCGTTTCATGCGGACTCCTTCACAAACAAGGCAATGGACTCGACATGCGAGGTATGCGGAAACATGTTCATCACGCCCGCGGATTTAAGCACGTAGCCGCGCTGGACCAGCTCGGCTGCATCGCGTGCCAGCGTACCGGGATTGCAGGAGACATAGACGATGCGGTGCGGAGCATTTTCGCCGCCCAGGGACTTCACCAGTTCCAGCGCACCGTCGCGCGGCGGGTCGATCAGCAGCTTGTCGAATCGGCCGAGACTGAAATAAGCATCAGCCGTGATCGCAAACAGGTTCATCGCGGCAAATTTCGCATTGCCGGCCAGGCCGTTCAGTTCGGCATTCTGTTTGGCGCGCGCCACCAATGTTTCGCTGCCCTCGATGCCCAGCACCTGCGCGCCGCTGCGCGCGATCGGCAGCGTGAAGTTGCCCAGGCCGCAGAAAAAATCGGCGATGCGTTCGCCCGGTTGCGGGTCGAGCAAACGCATCGCGCGGCTGATCATCACCCGGTTCAGCGCGCTGTTCACCTGGGTGAACTCGCTTGGTGCGAACGGCATGGTAATGCCGAATTCCGGCAGGCTGTAACTGAGCGCCGGCGCGTCCAGCGGGTGGAACGGTGCGATGGTGTCGTAACCGCCGGTCTGCAGCCAGAACTGGATACCGTGCCGGTCGGCAAAGGTGCGCAACGCGGCTTCATCTTCACTGCTGGGTGCATCCATCACGCGCAATACCAGCACATCGACATGTTCGCCGACGGCGACCTCGATCTGCGGCAAGCGATCGCGTATCGACAAACCGCCGACCAGTTCGGCCAACAACGGCAGCAGTGCGGCGATCTTCGGCACCAGTATCTCGCAGTGCTGCATGTCGGCAACGAAACTGCTGCGCTTCTCGTGAAAGCCGACCAGCGTCTTGCCCTTCTTGATCACATGCCGGACCGAAAGTCGCGCGCGCTCCCGATAACCCCAGGCCTGACCGTAGATCGGGCGCAGTATGGTTTCCGCCCTGACCTTGCCGATATGCCACAGGCTGTCTTCGAGAATGCGCTGCTTGACCGCGACCTGCGCCCTGGCATCCAGATGCTGCATCGAGCAGCCG
>DATKVR010000101.1:0-4854 GCA_035529955.1 Gallionella sp. | reverse complement strand
ATTGGGGCTGATGCATGTCATGCAGAATCTCAGCGACCCGAGCAAGCTGGGCAGCGGCATCGCCGTCGCGTTTGTCGCGACGGTTTACGGCGTGGCCTTTGCAAACCTGCTGTTTCTGCCGATTGCCAACAAGCTGAAATCCATCATCATGGAACAGGCCAACATGCAGGAAATGATAGTCGACGGACTGGTGGGAATTGCCAACGGGGATCACCCGAAACTGGTCGAGATCAAACTGCAGAGCTACATAATCTAGCCCATGGCACGCCGAAAAAGACGTTTCGAGCATGACAATCATGATCGCTGGCTGGTTTCCTATGCCGATTTCGTCACCTTGCTGTTCGCATTTTTCGTGGTGATGTATTCGATTTCCTCGGTGAATCAAAAGAAGTACAAGACTTTCAGCGATTCGCTGAGTATTGCATTTTCCAATCAGCCCAATGCTTCCCTCACCACCATCGTGCCCAGCGATCAGGACCAGTTGCTCAAGGCGCTGGTTGACAAGCGCACCGCCCGCGAGGTCGAGCAGCAACGCAGAATGCAAGAGCGCATGAATAATCTGGCCGGCGGTTTGAAACGGGTACTATTGCCCTTGATCAAGCAGCATCAGGTCGACATCACGACCACGAAGCGCGGGGTAGTCATCGATATCAGGGCAAGTTCATTGTTTAAAACAGGCGAGGCAGACATTCAGCCGGGTGCACTTGGGGTGTTGCGCAAAGTTGCCGCAGAGTTGAACAATGAAAAATTGCCTATTGAAGTGGAAGGCTACACTGACGATATTCCGATCAAGACAGCCCAGTTTCCTTCCAATTGGGAACTGTCTTCCGCGC
The DNA here is from genome assembly GCA_035529955.1 of Gallionella sp. Lineage (GTDB taxonomy): Bacteria > Pseudomonadota > Gammaproteobacteria > Burkholderiales > Gallionellaceae > Gallionella. The sequence goes on along the minus strand of DATKVR010000101.1, from coordinate 4,021 downwards.
GGGCCAGCAGTGTGGTCAGGATGATGATCGATAACGGTGTGTCCAGTGAACGGCTTGCGGCAGTCGGTTTGGCATCGAATCATCCGCTGGTACCGAACGATAGCCCGGAAAATCGCGACAGAAACCGGCGGGTGAGCATCACGATCATGGCGCCTGAAATGGAGAGATCAGGCGCAGGCGATGAGTAGCGGGTGTGCGGGGTTCAACAGTTTGGAACGGGTTAAGCGAGTTTTATCCGTTGCCCAATGTTCTGCCGCTGCCGGGCGAAAAGTTGGGCTGACCATCGGGACCGTAGAGATTTGCCTTGTTTAACGCATTGCTCAACACGGCAAGCGATTGCTGGTTGTGGCGCAACTTCATGTGTATCAGTTCGCCATTGGTTTGGTTAAGCAGGTGTGACCGTTTTGCCAGTGTGAGCGTCTGTTGCCAGATTGCCAGACCATGCGGACAGTTTGCTCCCAGCCAGGCCTGGATTGTATCGGCGTCCAGCCGCTGAATCACTTCTTGAAGCAATGCGCGGCGTTCCTGGCCTAGCTTGTTCAGGTCCAGCGCTCCGGTTGTTTTTTTTTCCGATAATTCGAGCAGTTGGCCGGTGAGATTTTCCACCAGCATTGTTTGCTCGCGTTCCAGCAGCGCGACGAAATTCAGCAAGGCGGCATGCTCGGCTGCCAGTGCTGCGAGTATCCGTGCAACGGAAGCGGGTTCCAAGGATTATTTCCCGCGGGCAATCAGATCGCGTACCGTTTTGATCAACTGATCGGCAACCACGCCCGAATTGACCTTGAAATGGCCATCACTGATGGCTTGTTTGATTTCGGCAACTTTGCCCGCATCGACAACCGTGGTGTTCAGCATGCTGCTTTCCAGGCCGCTCAACTGGGCGGCGGTGGAACCGAGCGATACGCTGGTGCTGCTGGCCGGCTGCGCCGAGGGTGGCGGGGTGGACTGACCCTTGGTCGGGACGCGCCCGCGGGATTCTCCTGCCGAGCCGACGGGTAATGGTTTGCCGGGTTTGTCGATTTTCACGGTTATCCTCTCAATACAAAATCTGTATGCTGCATGTCTGATATTCTGTTATTTGGATATATCGGTATGAAACGGGAAAACTTGAGGCTGATTTCGTGTGTTTATAGTCCAACCCGTGCTTGAACGCAATTGCTAAATGTACTAAGGCTCTATATCCACTTCGCCATTGGCCTGGGCAACCCCGCCGATAACGCGACCTGAAATGCTGCGAATCTGCACACTTCGTCCTTCGCCGGCATTTGCCAATGCGGCACCTTCGCTGCGTATGCTGAAACCGTCACCCTGCACGACCAGGTGCACGATTTGTCCCTGTTTCACACTAAATGGCTGCCGCAGCATGGTTTCGCGCAATATCTGTCCTGCAGCGATGCTGTAACGCAGCACCATTCCGATTGCCTGCTTGGGGTCGGTCAATCCTTCCGTCTGTGAAACTTCGATTGTCCGGCTGATCAGGTCCTGTTTTTGCAAAACATGACCTGAAGGCAATTGCCGCGCGCTGAGCAGCAAGTTAAGGCTGACCTTGATTTGCGCCGGAACGAAAATGCTCCAGCCATTGTTTTTCATGCAGCGCACACCGATCGAAGTGCTGCCGATGAAAGGACTTCCGGCAGGCAGGAAGGCTTCGATTCTGGGGCATGCCGGCATCGTGATGCGCCGGTCTATATCGCCGATTTTATAGCTGACCTTGCCTGCCAGGGAGGCGCTTTGTTGGCGTACAAAGTCAGCGGCAACCCTTCTGATCTGGGCATGATCCTGCATGGCAGCCGCCGATTCAGCCATTGCGGCCATGCAATGCAGAAAAAGGAAGGCGATGACGATATATTTTTTCATGGCTGGCATTGTGCGTTCTTGTTCCGATTAATGGAAGAGCGGGGTAAGGCTGAATTGAAGCAGAAATACCCCGCTGTTTGGCGGATATGGATGGGCGGTACGGGCATAGTATTCGCCTCATCTGTAAGCAATTGATGCCTGGCCGGGCTAATTGAACAGGAGAAAAGGATGATAAACCGATTGGATGAGGCGTTGCGGTTTCAGCAAACCGCATTGAGCCTGCGTGCTACCCGCCAGGAGCTGCTGGCGTCGAATATCGCGAATGCGGATACGCCCAACTATAAGGCAAAGGATATAAATTTTGCCAGTGCATTGCAGAATGCACTGGCCGGTACAGCGGCGTCATTGCCGGTTGCCCAAACTTCTCCGATGCATTTGCAGGGGAATGCTGGCTTGGCGAATTTGGGCGGACAGGTGATGTACCGCAAGCCGGTTCAGCCGAGTGCCGATGGTAACACGGTGGATATGGACGTGGAACGCGCCCAGTTTGCCGACAACGGCTTGCGCTATGAAGCCAGTGTGAGATTTGTCAGCGATGAGCTGAAAGATATCCAGGCAGCGATTCAACCTTGAGTGACCGCTTAATTGATCGGCATGCCTGTATTAACTTGAGGAGGGTGTAATGTCTCTATTCAATATATTCAATGTATCGGGTTCGGCGATGACGGCACAGGCGCAACGCCTGAACGTGGTGGCGAGCAATCTGGCCAATGCCGACAGCACCACCAGCGCCAACGGCCAGCCATATCGCGCCAAGCAAGTGGTGTTCAGCGCCACGCCGGTGGGTGACGGCAGTGCGCAGGGCGTGCAAGTGGCCGCGGTGGTCGAAGACAAATCGCCGATGAAGATGGTCTATGATCCGAAAAATCCGTCAGCCGACGCAAAGGGTTATGTGGCAATGCCCAATGTAAATGTGGTGGATGAGATGGTGAACATGATCTCGGCATCGCGCTCATACCAGGATAATGTGCAGGTGATGAACACCTCGAAAACGCTATTGCTCAGAACACTGACCATCGGGCAATAGTTTGAATGCACAAGCGGCCGCCCGATCGCCGTTTTTTGGCGGCGTGCTGGAAGGGCAATAACCAACGGCCTGGCCAACGTTTCCAATCGGGTTGGCAGACGGTTGGTTGTTTAACCGGAAAATTGATCAGGTAATGGGCATCGTTCGTTCGATACATAAAGAAAGGAAATTGTCATGGTAACCAACACGCAACCGGCCAATTCGGCAGCAGCACTGTTCGCTTCATTGAATGCAAACGCCGCACCTGCCGCCGCTGCCGGTTCGGTTGCCGCCACGCAGAACCAGTTCCTGCAATTGCTGGTCACGCAAATGAAGAATCAGGATCCGCTCAACCCCATGGACAATGCGCAGGTGACCTCGCAGATGGCGCAGCTCAGCACGGTGACCGGTATCAACAATCTGAACGCAACATTGCAGGCGTTGAGCAACAGTCTGACTTCAAATACCAATCAATCCTTGCAGGCGTCCGGCATGATAGGACATGGCGCGCTGGTGGCGGGCAATAACATCAGTCTGGCAAGCGGCGGCACGGCCATAGGCGGTTTTCAATTGCCGCAGTCAGTCGATAATGCCCAGGTGTCGGTCTATGATTCGACCGGGAATCTGGTCAACACCATTAATCTGGGCGCGAAGCCTGCCGGTGTGGTTGATTGGGGATGGAATGGAACAGATAGCACCGGGGCTGCTGCGCCGGCCGGCAACTATACCTTTGCGGTGAATGCGACACAGGGCGGGAATAGTGTGGTTGCAACCCCATTGCAATATGGCGTGATAAACAGCGTTACCCAGGATGCGCAGGGCGTAACGCTGGGCGTCGGTCCGCTGAACGGGATTGCGATGTCGAATATTGTGCAAATACTTTGACTGAAATTGGTATTAAGCCTGAAGAAGTTTAGGGAGACATCTAACGGTGTCATTTTACTAATACCCGCAAGGGGTACGCCGCCAGACACTCGACCTTCGGTCGGTCTTGGCGCAGGGAGAACATCATGGGTTTTGAGCAAGGCTTGAGCGGTTTAAATTCGGCATCGGTGCAACTGGACACGATAGGCAATAACGTGGCGAACTCGGGCACGGTCGGATTCAAGGATTCCCAGGCGCAATTTGCAGCCATGTATGCATCCGCCCTTTCCGGCG
>DATKVR010000100.1:0-8582 GCA_035529955.1 Gallionella sp. | reverse complement strand
GAAAAATCACAGGCACAGGACTGGATTGTTTATTGCTGTCCCGTTTGTATCTTGCATGGCCCAGAAGTTCTGGCTGAATTTGAAACAAATTGTTACGGTTGGTCAAAAACGGATGTGTGCCAGTTGATCAAGCACGATGCCACAAAACACCGCTGCACCAAACCAGTTGTTGTGCAGGAATGCCTTGAAACAGGGTTCGCGTTGTCGACCGCGTATCAGCGTGTAGTGGTAAATTGCGATGCACGCGGCAACCGCCAATCCCGCGTAATAAGCCCGGCCCAGGCCCGCGATCTGTCCTGCCAGTGCCAGCAACGCCAGCGTGATCGCATAGGAACCCATCACCGCGGCCACGTCGTAGCGGCCGAACAACAATGCCGCCGAATGGATGCCGAGATGAATGTCATCGTCCCGATCCACCATCGCGTATTCCGTGTCATAGGCGATCGCCCAGAACACGTTGGCGACCAGCATCAGCCACGCCACTGGCGGCACATAACCGAGTTGCGCGGCAAATGCCATCGGGATGCCGAAGCCGAACGCGATGCCGAGATAGGCTTGCGGGATCGCCAGGAAGCGTTTGGTAAACGGATAGCTGGCCGCCAGAAACACCGCCGGGAACGACAGCAGCAGCGTCAGTTCATTCAGCGGCAGGATCAGCACAAAGGCAAGCAGCGACAGGCTCACCGCCAGCCAGACCGCCTCGCGCGGCGTGACGCGCCCGCTGGTGACCGGCCGTTCCCGGGTGCGCTTGACGCGCTTGTCGAAGTCGCGATCCGCATAATCATTGATCGCGCATCCGGCGGAACGCATCAGCACCGTACCCAGCACAAAGATCAGCACGATCTGCCATGATGGATGACCCGCTCCGGCGATCCACACACCCCACAGGGTCGGCCATAACAACAACAGGATGCCGATGGGACGGTTCAACCGGGTGAGTTGCAGGTAAAGTGAAAGTCGTTCGGCAGCAGACATTGCGTTTTTAAAAGGATTTGATTACCCGGCCAGACATGAACCGTGCCGGAATATGAAAGATCAGGAAATGTCCGGAACAGAATGATACCGGAACGCAGCCGTTGGCAGTCAAGTGGATACAGCAGAAATCAGTAGCTCTTGCGGAAGGTGGTGTTCTGACAGTTTGCACAGGCCTGCACGTTCGAGGTTTGTTTAAGCTGGACACGGTGTCCGCATGCCGTGCAGGTGAGCGTCCCCGCCGTGGTGATATCGCCGGCCCTGTACTGCAGCGCTTCTTCCGTCTTCTCGGAAAGCGACATCAAGGCTCCGCCGGTGGCATGCAGCAACCTGGCCAGCGAGGACAATGCGCCGGCTCCCAGCCTTGAGGGATTGAGCCTGTCTTTCGCGGTCACGCCCACTTTTCGCAAATCGACCACGGTATTCTCGAGATCGTGCTGCAAATAACGTTTGAACACTTCGCCCTGCTCCGCGCTGAATTCTCCCGCGGCCGCCATTTGTTCCCGGGCAACTTCCATTGCCTTTTCCCATGCCTGTTCGCTTTTTTCCTGGCCGAGTTCGAAAAGCACTTTGGTTTTTTCGACGAACCGGTCATACAGCGCTTCATTTCGCCCGGTCCCGCCTTCGCCTTCAGTGGTCTGATTCGTGTTTTTCGGTTTCTCGGTATTGTTCATGCTCATCCTCCATTGTGATGGGAAACAATTGAAAACAGGGAGCGCGCACAAGTTCCAGATGTTTGCGGATAGTCGCTGCAGGATCAGATGGTGATGCGAACAGTTCAATTTTGACTTTACGTGCTACTCACGCCTAACGACATAGCACCCTGAAATCATGATACCCGCCGGACATTGTTCATGCAACGAAGGGGTCATCAAACGACTTTATCTCAGGATCGCCTCAAGATCGGGCAACGCCGCTTCCATTGCGCGCTGCCCTTCCGCAATCGCCTCTTTGGAACGATGATAATCAAGCAGGCCGAGTTGCGCCAGACGCGGCGTCACGATCACATCAGGCGGATCCCCGGACATGCGGCTGCGGCTGATGCGTTCCTGCATGATATTCAGGCTGCTGGAGATCACCTCCATAATCGAGGGAAGTTTTGGCTCGGTTTCGTTGCGCTTGGAGATCAACGCCCCCAGATTATTCTTCAACCTGCGCTTCCATTCGCTGATAACGTCGGACGGGGTTTCGGTTACGGATTCATCGGGAAAACGACGGCCCAACCGGCTTGAGTTCAGATCGACGGCAATCACGATATCAGCGCCCATCGCCCGTGCCAGCGATACCGGCACCGGGTTGACCAGCGCGCCATCAACCAGAACCCGTCCGTCGTATACGACCGGCATGAACAACCCGGGCAGCGCGATGGACGCGCGCACTGCTTCAATCGTAGACCCTTCGCGCAACCATACTTCGGTTCCGGAATGCAACGCGGTGGCGACTGCGGCGAAGGGAATGGTCAATTCCTCAATCGGACGATCGATGAAACTGCGGCGAAAGAACTCCATCAATCGCTCGCCCTTGATCATTCCGCCGTTCATGCGCACATCCATGAGCGAGAGCACCTCCTTGATCCCCAGCCCGTGCAGCCATTTCTCGAAGTTTTCCAGCTCATCTGCTGCATAGGCCGCCCCGACCAGCGCGCCGATCGATGTGCCGCATACCATATCCGGCCGGATACCGGCCTGCTCCAGGACACGAATCACGCCCACATGCGCCCAGCCGCGCGCCGATCCGCTTCCCAGCGCAAGTCCCACCCGCAGTTTTCGTGTTGCATTCATGCTTGATCTCCCGGCGAATCCATTCTTGATTCTCGCTACCACACCAGGCTTGACGTTTAATGAATGGTTGCCTGCCTGCACCCATGATTCGCGCAGCACTCAAGCAAAGCGTTCATCTGTAAAATGCGGGTATGGACTCAATTAAAAAATCGGCAAGTCGTCCCGCCCTGGAAGGCATCACACTCGAAGCGATGGTTACCCGGCTAGCCGAGCGCATCGGCTGGTCGGCGATGGCTGCCGCCGTGCCGGTACGCTGCTTTACGCACGACCCCAGCATCAAATCCAGCCTGAAGTTTTTACGCCGCACCCCGTGGGCGCGGAACAGGGTGGAGGCGCTGTATCTGGACCTGATTGATCACCGGATTGATTGACAGGTCCCGCGATTATTTGTTGTGCATCAGGTTGAGTTGCTTGGCGATAATGTCATGATTGAGCCAGAGTACCGGCCCGGCAGGATTGGAGGTTTCATGGAACATCAGCGGCCCGGTTCCTTCCAGCACCAGCGCGCTCAGGATGTCGGTGACGAGCGCCTTGCGGTCCTTGTGCATCTGGGTGATCTCTTCCGAAGTGCCGATCATCAGGTCTGCCAGTTCTGCCGAGTTGTCCATCGGCCATGCCTCGAAATTGCGGAACTTCTTCATCACGCTGCTGGCATTGTAGTCGGTGATCTTTTTCAGCAGATTATCCAGTGACTGTTCGTCCTGGAACAATGCCCGGCAGGCTTGCCACTGGGCTTCCGCCCAGGCACCGCCATTTTCTTTTTTCAATGCCCTGAGCAACGGGAACAGCGAGAGCTCGACGCCGACGAAGATGTCCGAAGAATTGGTGCGGATCTCCGGGCAGTTGTACACCGTGGCTTTGATACCCTTCGCCCAGGCTGCTTCGGCAACGCGTTCCAGGCGCATCTTGGCGGGACCTTGCGAGTAATTGGTGTAGGTCTGCCATTCGTAATGGCCATCCGTCAATATCTCGGTGCCATGGTAGCCGTAGGCGGTATAACGAACCTGGCCGCCGGTCTTTTCGATCCGTGCACGAATCGCCGCGCTGCCGTCGATCAGATGCTGCAAGGTATTCGCGGTAACCTCGTCGAAATTCATCAGGATCAGCTTGCCGAGGTCGCTGTCGAACAGCGCGCGCGATGACAGAAAGCGCTCTCCGCGCCCCTTGTAAATGCGGTTCGCAATCGCCAGGAACACTTTCACCTTGGGAATGCCGCCGGCCATGGTATGGGCAAAAAACACGTTGCTGCCATCCGGGATCATGCCGTCGATCTCGGTCATTACCCTGGCCACGGAATCCTTGAAACGCTTTACACCGACTTCGCGGCATTTCTCGATGTGCTTCCAGTCGAGCTTGTCGTCCTGCCAGCTCTTCAGCGTCATGTCAGCCAGCATATCGGTCGGGGTGGGCTCACCTGCCGGTGCATCCAGGTCGAATCCGGCCATCAGCGGCACGTTGATGATGCGCCCGCCCAGATTGGATTCCGCAACGGCCAGTTCCTCGTCTGTCAGTGGGCGCAGCACGTTGTTCTCGCCGCGCCGGCCGACGGTGATGCCGATAATCGTCATGCCCGCCTTGCGCGCTTCATTGATCAGACCATTGGCGTAACCGCGGCCAAACAGCTCGCCGAACAACACAAAGATGTCGCCTTTGCGAAATATATTGGTCTGCGGAATATCACGTAATGGAATGGGTGCGATCATGAAAACTGACTCCTGTATGTCTGATACCGCGAATTGTAATTTGATTTGATGCCGGCATCCTAATAATCTTGGCCATATTAACGGTTTGTTCGGAAACATGATTCGATCGCGGAATTGTTTCAAAAAGTTTATCTGCTGAACTTTGGCAGGAAAACCCGATCATAATTTTCGTTAAATTAATATTCCGGGTTATCGGGAAATTTTGTGCAGCCGCCAAGTGTGCCGGCGTCCGGAATTGATCCTGTTTGCGATAACAATTAACCCGATGCGCCGGCCTGTTTCGTGCGCGCGTTATCGTCGCAACCAACATTGTTTATTTAGGGGCAAACATGAAAAAACTGAGAATACTTCCGGGTGCTGCAGGCGTAATCGCCCTGACCGCAGCGATAGGTTTTATTGACGGACAACGCAAAATCGATACAGAAGATTTTAGAGGGGACAAGATTACCCTGATAAGCGCACAAACTAATGCCACTCCCGCTGGCATTCCATCCGCCCAGTTGCGTGTCCTCAATCCGGACAGCTCCGCCTATCTGGTCGAAATAAAACGCGGCGATACTTCCTCGGGAGTACTGATCGATGCGGCTACCGGGCGGGTGTTGCTTTCTTAAATCGCTGTTTAAAACCGACGCGGCCAATCTGGTTTGTTGACGCGGTCCATCGCAGCCGCAGGATTTCCGGCAAAAAAACTTCCGTGACCAGCAACGGCGCATCGTGCAGATAGAATAATGATCGACGCGCCCACAGCCTGTGCGGCGGATCGCTCAGCGCCCCGGCGGCGCGTCGATACAGGGGATGCGTGCTGCGCAGTGACTGGTAATGCAGCGACTTGCGCTCCACCAGCGGATGCGCGAACAGCAACGCGCCAAGCGGTCTGTCTCCCAAAGCACGCACTTCAGACCACACGCCGCGCAGATGCCCGGCCGCCAGCGCGCTGTGTGCGAATACCACCGGCTGGCCATCGGCATACAGAAACACTTCGCGCGACCAGGCTAGCTGATGCGATGCGATGCCAAGCAGCGCGGATTCGTCCGGCGCGATGCGCGCCAGGCCGCTGCGCACATTGCGCACCGCGAAGTCCGTGCAGCGTTGCCGAATGCGCTGTGTCAGCGAACCTCGGTCGCGCAGCCAGGGCGCGAGTCCGGCATCGCAACCCAGCGCGGCACCGCGCCAGAATGGGTCTTCCATCTGTCAGCAATACCGTTGAAAAATTGTTGTCATCAACATGATGCCATTGCTGCAACCACCTGATTGCGGCCTCCCGCCTTGGCTTGGTACATGGCCAGGTCAGCACTACGCATTGCGGCATCCAGTGTTGCGTCTTCCCGATTGAGCTCCACCAGTCCGATGGATACGGCAATCCTGATCGTCTGGTCATCCAGCGTGATCTCAAGTGCCGATGTCGCCTTGCGAATGCGCTCGGCCAGAACCCGTGCATGCTGTATCGTGGTCTCGGGCAGCATCAGACCGAATTCTTCGCCGCCCAGACGCCCGAGTATGTCGGACTCGCGAATCTCCTGCCGGCATACATTGGCAAAAGCCTTCAGGGCCAAATCACCCGCATGGTGGCCATATTTGTCGTTGATCGTTTTGAAATGATCCAGATCCGCAACCATCATCGATGCCGGGCGCCGGTACCGCCTCATCATGCTGATCACTTCTTCGGACTTTTCCATGAAGTGGCCGCGATTGTAAACCCCTGTCAGACCGTCGGTCCTGGATAGCATCATCAACTGGTCTTCCATCCGTTTGCGCTCGGTTATGTCGCGCGCCAAGCCCTGGATGGAGATTGGCTGCCCGTCCGAATCGAAACGAACAAAGGCGTTGGTCAACATCCAGACGATCGAACCGTCTTTATGCCTCAAGGCCGATTCAACCCGAATGGCCTTGCCGCCCGCCCCGTGGATGGCCTGCACGATCTTCTGTCTATCCTCGCGGATGTTGTAGTAATCGCCTAAGGCGGTACCCAGCATTTCTTCACGGCGGAATCCGAGAATATCAAAACAAGCCGGAGAAATCATGGTGATGATCCCCTGCATATCGGTGCGGTAAAGGACATCGGGAAGTTGATCCATGATGGATTTAAGTTCAACCCTGGAGGCTTCCAATTCAGCCAGCGCCCCCCTTTGCTGCGTCACATCGCGAGCACTGCCGACTGTCACGGTGCTGCCCTCCCTGTTCTCGCCCAGGCCGACGTTCAGCGAGCAGAAAATCACGCCGCGCGAGGTGCAAAGATGGATGTCGTATTGTTCGGGAACTTGCTCTCCGGCAAGACGCGCATGATGCCTTTCCCAAACAAGCGACCGGTCCTCGGCGCTAATCAATTCGATGAAAGGCCGGCCGATCAGCTCTTCGACCGGATACCCGAGCATATCGGCCAGACGCTGGTTGACGTAGGCCAGTTGCCCCGCCTCGATGACAAATATCCCGTCCTGCAGACGATCGAGCAGGCCCCGGTAACCCTGGGCAGACAGCCATGAAATTTGTTCCACCAGCCCCCCTGCAAATTAAAACTGAAAAGCCGGTTTTTAGCGGCAGCCTTTTCCGAAAATATTCGGATGATGAGAAAGAATAAATTCTGCCCTTTGACCGGAACCATCAACTTGCATGGTTTTATTTTGGTGGATTATACAATCCCCGGCCTGAAACCGGAGCCGCATCAATCCGTCACTCACGGCGCGCCCAGACATGCGGGTAATCGTGCCTGCCAGCGCTGCAAATGCGCCCGCGCCGCATCGGGAAATCGCGCAGCGATTTGTCAGCGAGGTGTTAATGTACAACCGTGGGTTTCTGATCCGGCGGGCTTTCGTTCATGTGTTATCGAGATCGCTCAAGCAGGCCATACCGGCTAAGTGAAATTATTTTGTTCGGGAACATAGTCCGGCCTGATTGCCGCCACGTACGAATCGCAATCCTGTGCCTCGACGATCCTGCCCTTCAGGCGCAGGCACGTGCCGAGGTTGATCAAAAAATCGGCCATGAATGAACGAAGGTCGAGTGCCCGGCGGTTCATCTGTCGCGCGCGGACTTTGTCGCCGCGCTGCATCGCCACGACTGCCAGATATTGCAGCGCGGTGGCATGCCTGGGCTTGTGTTCAAGCACCTGCCGGTATCCCGCTTCCGCTTCCGCCAGATGTCCGGCATGATGATGTGCCATCGCGTTATGCAGGATGAATCCGATTTGTCCGGCTGGCGGCGGCTTCGCCGCTGATCCTGCCCCCGATACATCACCACAGCACGCCCGGTATTTTTTGCCGCTGCCGCACGGGCACGGGTCGTTGCGGCCCAGCATGGGCAACATGGGCGGAACGCCGGCCTGTGGCGATGACAGCGAAGCAAGCAACTTGCCGGCTTCGCTGTCATCCGGAACAACTCCCATGCGTCGCTCCAGCATCACCGCGGCTTCTTCCATGCAGCCCAGTTCGACATAGTTCTTGCACAACTGAAGGTATTGACGGCTGGCTACGGACGAGTTGGCGAGTGCGCCGACAAACCCATCCAGTTTCTGCTGCGGCAGCACCGACCACATATGGAACAGGCCGTGAAATCCGAACGGGTCGCCTTTGGGGGAAATCGTTTCGTAGGAGAACGCCTCCGCAATTTCCTCGGGGGCAAACCGTATTCCGTACTTCGCTTCGAGGAGCGGCCGGTAGCGCCGCCCGATGGCTTCGTCCTCGGGCTCGATATCGACGATGCCCTCATCCAGCAACGCATCAAGCAGCCGCCAGGAGCGCAGCGAAAATCCACCGTTGCCGACACGATGATTGTCCTGATACCAGCCCCACGGAGCGCCGATGTAGTCGTATTCGAGAAACTCCGGGCGCCAGCTTTGCGGATTGATGATGTAGCCATCCCATTGGACCAGCAGCACATGCCCGGTATGACAGTGCCTGCCCAGTTCCTTGAGGACGAAGCGGGAGTATTCCGCCACCGAGCCAATGCGGGGAATATCAACCATGCGGCAGCCGTCCAGCTCGTGCCGGGTTGCGCTGTCCGAAAGAAACACCATATCGCCGAAATTGCACTGCAGTCCGCAAATATCGAGCGCGCGCAATGCAAGCGCGGGATTCAGGCAATCGACAGCGCATAGTGTGACCGAGGACAGGTCGGGCAGGGATTTTATCTG
>DATKVR010000099.1:0-4104 GCA_035529955.1 Gallionella sp. | reverse complement strand
ATCCACGGACTGAGTTGTTCGAGCAACAGTTCGGCGATGAACGAGCGCGGCACGATGACCCGTTCATCGACGTAAAAGCTGAATTCTCCCAGGAATGCCTGGTGGGTCAGGTAGGCCGCAGGGATGCGATGTTCGACGCGCCGGTGAATGATGTTCAATACTTCGCTTCGTTCGCCGTCGGTCAGGTGCGCATCGAGAAAAGGTTCAAGCCGGTCCAGCGGAAGATGCAGGGTATGCAGGATCAGGTAGGCGGCTTCATCGTAGGCCTCGCTGCTGCCGTGCCCGAAAAACAGTTTGGCCTGGTTGAAGCGGCTCACCGCGAAACGCAGGTAATCGCGCACGGTGTGCAGGTTTTGCGCGGCCTCTGAAAAATAATCGCTCATTTGCACAGCAGATTTTCGAGCGTGCGCTGGTAAGTCAGCATGAGCGGCTCGATGTCGGCCACGCCTACGCATTCATTGAGCTTGTGTATGGTGGCGTTCAACGGCCCGAACTCGATCACCTGCGGGCAGATGTCGGCAATGAAGCGCCCGTCCGAGGTGCCGCCGCTGGTGGACAGTTCCGGCGTGACACCGTATGACTGTTCGATCGCGTTGCTGATCGCGGCAACCAGGCTGCCCTTGGCGGTGATATACGGCTTGCCGGACAATTCCCAAAGCAGATCGTAGGTCACGCCGTGCTTGTCCAGTATCGCGTGCACCTTGTCCTTCAGACCCTGCTCGGTGCTGGCGGTGGAGAAGCGGAAGTTGAACAGAATCTCGACCGTGCCGGGGACCACATTGGTCGCGCCGGTGCCGGCATTCATATTGGAGATTTGCCACGAGGTGGGCGGAAAATATTCGTTGCCATTGTCCCAGTTGGTTGCAGCGAGCTCGGCGATTGCCGGTGCCACCATGTGGATCGGATTCTTGACCAGATGGGGGTAGGCGATGTGCCCCTGGATGCCTTTGACGATCAGCGTGCCGTTCAGCGAGCCGCGTCGTCCGTTCTTGATCATGTCGCCGACCCGCTTGTTCGAGGTGGGTTCGCCGACAATGCAATAATCCAGCAGCTCGCCGCGCGCCCGCAAGGCTTCGACCACGCGCACCGTGCCATCCACCGCTACACCTTCTTCATCGGAAGTGATCAGCAGCGCGATGGAACCATCGTGCTTGGGGTGCTGCGCAACAAATGCCTCGATGGCGGTAATGAATGCCGCGATGGAAGTTTTCATGTCGGCTGCACCGCGTCCGTACAGCAAACCATCGCGTATGGTTGGTTCGAACGGCGGACTGAACCAGCTCTCCACCGGGCCGGTAGGCACCACATCGGTGTGACCGGCAAACACCACAACGGGGCCGGCGGTGCCGCGCCGCGCCCAGAAATTGTCCACGCTGCCGAAGCGCATGCGCTCGATTTTGAAACCGAGTTTTTCCAGGCGTTCGATCAGGATTTCCTGGCAGCCGGCGTCATCCGGCGTGAGCGAGCGGCGGGCGATCAAATCTTTGGCAAGTTGCAATGTGTCGGACATAGTGGGAATCGGTGGTGGTTGAGTTTATGTATGCAGATTAAATATGCTGGAATAAGCGGCTTCGTCAAATCCGACATGCAGCAGCTTGCCGTTTTGTTCCAGTAGCGGACGTTTGATCACGCTGGATTTTTCCAGCATCAGCGCGAGCGCGGCAGTTGCGTCATGTATGCCCTGTTTGCGTTCTTCCGGCAGACCTCGCCAGGTCAGGCCGCTGCGATTGATCAGTTTGGTCCAGTCGGCTTGTTGCAGCCAGTTTTGTGCAATGCTGGCATCCAGTCCGAGTTTTTTGAAATCGTGAAACTCGACCGCAATGTCATGTTGCGCCAGCCAGTCACGCGCTTTTTTGACGGTGTTGCAGTTGGGGATACCGTATAACCTGTTTGTACCGGTGCCCTTCATTTTGGCTCGTTCAAGTTAAGCTTGATGCCGGAAAAATCCGCACTTGGAGTCGGATTTTTTGGAGTGGACGGAGGAGTTGAACCGAATACCGGCACCTTCTGGGTATCGGTGCGCTCGGAGAAATCAACCAGCGAGGACAGATTGCTTGCCGAGTCGGCATTGCGCAGCGCTTCTTCCTTGGTGATCAGCTGCTTCTTGAACAACTTGTAGAGAGCTTGTTCGAAGGTCTGCGAACCGGCGGATACGCTCTTTTCGATTGATTCGCGTATCTTGTCGAGTTCATCATTCTTGATCTGGTCGGCGATCAGCGAAGTGTTGAGCAGAATTTCCACGGCAGGGATCTGTTTGCCGTGCACGCCGCGCACCAGGCGTTGCGAGATCACCGCGCGCAAGCACATCGACAAATCGGCCAGCACGCCCCTGCGGGATTCGTAGGGAAAAAAATTCACGATGCGGTTCAGCGCGTGATAACTGTTGTTGGCGTGCAGGGTGGTCAGGCACAGATGCCCGGTCTGCGCAAAGATCAGCGCTTGCTTGAGTGTTTCGCGATCACGAACTTCGCCGATCATCAGCACATCCGGCGCTTCGCGCATCCCGCTGTATAACGCACTTTCATAAGTGAGCGTATCGGTGCCGATTTCGCGCTGGTTCACGATGGATTTGTTATGGCTGAAAATATATTCGATGGGCTCCTCGATGGTCAGGATATGGCCGCTGGTCGAATTGTTGCGATGCTCGATCATGGAAGCCAGGGTGGTGGACTTTCCGGAACCGGTCGCGCCAACCACCAGCACCAGTCCGCGCTTTTCCATGACCAGTTCTTTCAGTACACCGGGCAAATTAAGATCTTCAGCGTTTCCGATCTTTGCCTTGATAAAGCGAATCACGATGGCGATGTCGCCGCGCTGGCGGAAAACATTAACGCGGAAATTGCCGACCTCGGAACGGAAAGAAAAATTCATCTCCAGATAGGTTTCGAAATCGGCGATCTGCTGCGGTGACATCATCTCGTAGGCGATGCGCTTGACGACATCGGCATCCAGAGCCTGCGCGTTGACCGGCATGGCGACGCCATCGATCTTGATATTGACCGGTGCGCCGACCGAGAAGAACAAATCGGAAGCCTGCTTGTTGGCGGCCAGTTGCAGCAATGGTGTAACGATCATTGTGAACTCCTTAAAATCCAAAGTTTCGTTGCCATACTCTATCGTGCCCTAAAAATCATGTTTGCATATAGCCAAAATGCGGGTCAGCACGTTTTATTCAGGCCGTTTCTGGCTGGTGAATCCGAATTTCAGGTGCACGCAACTTTCATTTGCAATCAAATCCCGCGCAGCAATTCATTGATGCCCACCTTGGACAGGGTCTTGGCATCCACCTTCTTCACGATCACCGCGCAGTACAGGCTGTAGCTGCCGTCCTTGGAAGGCAGGCTGCCGCTGACCACCACGGAACCGGCCGGTATCCGGCCATAACTGACCTCGCCGGTCTCGCGGTCATAGATCTTGGTGCTTTGGCCGATGAATACGCCCATCGAGATCACCACATTGTCTTCCAGTATCACGCCTTCAACAATTTCGGAACGCGCGCCGACGAAGCAGTTGTCACCGATGATGGTCGGATTGGCCTGCACCGGTTCCAGCACACCACCGATGCCGACGCCGCCGCTCAGGTGCACATTCTTGCCAATCTGCGCGCAGGAACCGACCGTTGCCCAGGTGTCGACCATGGTGCCTTCATCGACATACGCGCCGATATTCACATAAGAGGGCATCAGCACCACATTCTTGCCGATGAACGCCCCCCTGCGTGCGGCTGCCGGGGGCACGACGCGGAAGCCACCTTCGCGGAAATCGCGGCTGTTGTAATCGGCAAACTTGGATGGGACCTTGTCGTAATAGTTGGTGAACCCGCCCTTGATAAAAGTATTGTCTTCCAGCCTGAATGACAGCAGCACGGCTTTTTTCAGCCATTGGTGGGTCACCCACTCGCCGTTTATCTTTTCCGCAACACGCAGTTTTCCCTGGTCGAGTTGGGTGATGACGCTGTCGACGGCTTCCTTGAGCTGTGCGTCGGCATTGCGCGGGGTGATCTCGGCGCGGCGTTCAAAATTCACTTCAATGATTTGTTGTAATTGGTCCATGATGATTCCCTGTTGATAATTTCAGTCGTTAAGATGTTATGTATTAGTTGGT
>DATKVR010000098.1:0-20315 GCA_035529955.1 Gallionella sp. | reverse complement strand
TCGATGCGGAGCGCTTTTAGAACGGCATTGAAAGGGTCGACAGCGGCAAGTGCTGCGTTGAAGATATCAACCAGATTTTGCCGGTCAGGCAGAACTGCATCAGAATTAAGATGCCCCATCCGGGTCGGTGAAGTTGATCGTTATGTTCATAGCTTTCAGGAAGAAATCCCGTTACATTCTGTCCGCATATTCTTGCGGGTTTTGCGGAAACTGTATCCCAGTTCTGTCGGGAGAATAGTGCTATTTTTCAGCAAGGGCGGCCACACCCGCCGCCGCGATTTGACCATCCTGGAACGAGCGCACGCCGCTGATCCCCAGACCACCCACGACCACCCCGTCGATCTGCAACGGTACGCCGCCCTCGGCGGGGATCACGCCCGGGAGGGCGAGATGGATCAATCGGCCGCTGTGTACCGCATCTTCCGAAGCCTTGGTGGGACGCTGAAAAGCCACGGCTGCGTGGGCTTTCAGGATCGCTGTTTCAACGCTGCCAAACTGGGTGTCGTGGCTGCGTTGCAAATAAAGCAGATGACCCCCATCGTCCACCACTGCGATCACCACGCTCCAGCCGTTGCTTTGCGCTTCGGCCTCTGCCGCTGCCGCGATGCGCTTGGCATTTTCCAGGGTGAGAACCGGCTTACTGTCCATTTTTGAAGCCAAAACTCATTTTAATGCGGCGAATATCTTGTCGCGGATGGCTTCCACGCTACCCACACCGGGAATCTTGATGCATTTCGGCGCGTTCGCTACACCGGATTTTTCCCAGGAAGCGTAGTAATTCACCAGCGGTTTGGTTTGTTCGTGGTACACCTGCAGACGCTTCTTCACAGTCTCTTCGGTATCGTCCGCGCGCTGTACCAGATTTTCGCCGGTGACATCATCTTTGCCTTCCACCTTGGGCGGATTGAATTTGATGTGATAGGTGCGTCCCGAGGCAGTGTGCACGCGGCGCCCGCTCATGCGCTGCACGATCTCGCTGTCGTCCACATCCACTTCCACCACGTAATCTATGTCCACGCCAGCCCGTTTCATCGCTTCGGCCTGCGGAAGAGTGCGCGGAAAGCCGTCAAACAGAAAGCCGTTGGCGCAGTCGGGTTCCTTGATGCGTTCCTTCACCAGATTGATGATGATGTCGTCCGACACCAGTCCGCCCGCATCCATGATCTTCTTCGCCGCGACACCGAGCGGTGTGCCGGCCTTGACTGCCGCGCGCAACATGTCGCCGGTGGAAATCTGCGGGATGTTGAATTTTTCCCTGATGTAGTTTGCCTGGGTTCCTTTACCGGCGCCGGGCGCACCGAGCAGTATCAGTTTCATTTATTGCTTACCTCCGATTTTATTTTAGATTCAAACAGTTCTCGTGCAGCATGAAGATCCTGTTCAGTATCAACCCCTCCTGGCGGAGCATGCTGGGCAATGAACACGCCGATCTTGTACCCATAATAGAGTGCGCGCAATTGCTCCAATGCCTCATAGCGCTCTAACACTATTGGGGGGAGTTGCCCGTATGCGCGCAGGAATCCGGCGCGGTAAGCATAGATGCCGATATGGCGCAAAACCGGCAAATCGGGAGGCAGGGGCTGTTGTGCCGCAAAAGCATCGCGGGGCCAGGGGATCGGTGCGCGGCTGAAATACAGCGCGTTGCCATCCTTGTCCAGCACTGTCTTGACGATGTTCGGGTTGCGCATCGCCGCTTCATCATGAATTGCATGGCAGGCGGTGGCTATCGCGCATTCGGGATGGTTGTGCAGATGTTCGGCAACGGCGCGGATCAGTGCCGGCGGGATCAGCGGCTCGTCGCCCTGCACATTGACCACAATTGTCGAATCGGGCCAGCGCTGCTGTTCAACGACCTCCGCGATGCGGTCGGTGCCGCTGGCGTGGCTTTCGCGGGTCAAACACGCCTTGAAGCCATGCTCGTGCACCGCGTTGACAATCGCATGGTGGTCGGTGGCGATCCAGATTTGCTGTGCACCGCTTTGCGCGGCCTGTTCGGCGACCCTGACCACCATGGGCTTGCCGGAGATCGGCAGCAGCGGTTTGCCGGGCAGTCGTGTGGACGCGTGGCGCGCCGGAATCACGACGTGAAAGTCGGTCATTGAAGTTTTTCGGCTTCTTCGGGGGTCAGCTTGCGCGCCTCGTCGACCAGCATCACCGGGATGTCGTCGGCGATCTTGTAGGCCAACCGGTCAGCCTTGCAGATCAGTTCCTGTGCGGCCTTTTGATAGATCAGCGGAGATTTGCACAACGGGCAAACAAGGATATCAAGCAGTTTGGAGTCCATGGGGGTCGATCTTTCGCAATATGTGATCTATCAGGGCCGGGTCGATCTGGGCATCCACACGCAATACCCAATATCGCGCATCAGCGAATGCGGTGCATTTTACCGCATCTTTTTCAGTGAGGAGTATCGCATCGCAATCCGCGAAGGACAGATCGACCGCGCTGTAAGCATGATGGTCGGGAAAAGGGTGCGGCGTAAAGGAGATACCCAGTGCCTCCAGTTGTTGGAAATAGCGTTGCGGGTTGCCGATTCCCGCTGCGGCATGGATGCTGGGCCGTTTGAAGTCTGCAGCGGTCGCGGTCTGCAGCGGATCGAGCAGGTTGTAAAAAATCTCGCCGCCAAGGTTCATTGCATATTCTTTGCCTGCTGCATCGCCGCCGTTAACCACAATGGCATCAACCGATTGTAATCGCGATACCGGTTCGCGCAGCGGGCCGGCAGGGAGCATCAATTCGTTGCCATACCGCCGCATGCCATCGATGACCGCGATTTCCACATCGCGCTGCAGACGGTAATGCTGCAAGCCGTCATCGCACAGCACCACATTGCATTGAGGACAGGCTTGCAGCGCCGCGTGGGCTGTTGCGACGCGGTCTGCACCCACCCACACCGGACAAAGGTTGCGCCGTGCCATGAGCAGGGGTTCGTCCCCAACCTGTGCGGCGGTGCTTGACTGGCTTACAGGTTGTGGTTTGTTGGCAGTACCGCCATAACCGCGACTGAGGATGAGCGGATGCCAGCCGTGCTTGATGAGTTGTTCTGCCAGGGCAAGTGTGAGCGGGGTTTTGCCGGTTCCGCCGACGCTGATGTTGCCGACCACGATGACAGGAAGCAGCAGTTGATGGCTGGGCAGGAAACCGCTGAGATACAACTCCCGGCGCAACGCCACCAGCGCGCGAAAGATCATGCTGACCGGATATAGAATCAAATGCAGCGGAGTGATGCGATACCAATGGTTTTGCAGCCAATTCACTTTTAAACCTCTAAAAATTCAGGGTTTGCCAAAATGCCCCACAAGGGGACGCCGATCCGCTACGGGCAAAAGCAACTCGTGCGGCATCATCAGCAAGGCGCGGGGGAAATTTTGCAGCGCAGCATAATGGATATGTAAACAAGAAATTTTTCCTGCAACGCAGCATAACCCGCCACTTGGGGGCTGTCTTTGGCCGGCCTGGTGGAGTGGCCGGTAGTTTCATCAGTTGGGATGAAATGTGAATTTTTATTCCGGCTGGTTCTGCGTGGTGAAGGTGATGCGCCCGTAGCCGGCGCGACTTGCTGCTTCCATTATGTTGATCACGGATTGATGCATGGCCTTGGCGTCCGCATCAATGACGATGGTCGGGTCGGTCTGCTTGCCTGCAGCGGCTTTCAGGGAGGCCGCCAGCGCATCTATACCGGTGTAGGGCATACTCTGGTTGTTGATGGCATAGTGTTGCGAGGCATCGACGGCAACGGTGATTATATTGGCCTTTGCGGCGGAGGATTCTCCGCCTGCTTGCGGCAGATTGATTTTCAATTCGGAAAACTTGGCATAGCTGGTGGTCACCATCATGAAAATCAAAATCACCAGCAACACGTCTATCATCGGGATCAGATTGATCTCCGGTTCTTCGCGCCTGCGCCCGAGTCGAAAGTTCATGGCCGCTTAAACCGGATGTTGGCTATGCACGATTGCCACAAGCTTGATGGCCTGTTGTTCCATCTCCATGATCAGTCTATCCACTTGCGAACGGAAGTAGCGGTAGAAAATCATGCTGGGTATCGCAACGATCAGGCCAAAGGCGGTGTTGTACAGGGCGACGGAAATGCCGTGTGCAAGTATCGCGGGGGAGTTGCCAACCGCAGTTTGAGAGCCAAAGATTTCGATCATGCCGACCACTGTGCCGAACAGCCCCAGCAACGGGCTGATGGAAGCAATCGTGCCCAGGGGGGTAAGAAAACGTTCCAAATCGAGCGAGACAGCATGTCCCGTTTCCTGTATGGATTCCTTCATCACTTCGGGAGTGCTTTTGATATTCTTCAGACCCTCCGCAAAAATACGTCCCAGCGGGGAACTATCGGCTAGCCTGGCCAACATTCCTTCGCTCACACCGCGTTGCTTGAGTTCTTTTATGACTTCGTCCAGCAAGGCCGGGGGGGCAATGCGTTGGCCGCGCAAAAACATTAAACGTTCAATGATCAAGCCGACTGCAATTATGGACGCAACAAGTAAAAAATATATCGGCCAGCCGGCTGCTTCTACAATTGCAAACACGCGGTTTCTCCAAATGTGCTTAAATTATCAGGGCGCAACTGTAGCTTGTCGCATTGAGTTGAGCAACCTTTCTCAGGATTTACTTCAGCACTATTTTGTTAAGTGACCATTTGAAAAGAGTATTTCCGTTTATTCACAAATCCTGTGGATAACTTTGTGGGTAACCCCCCTGAAATCTACTTTAACTTGGCGTGGCAAAAGAGATTTTATTACATTGCTCATTTATTGTGAATAATATAAATCCTTTAAAAACAAAATCATAACGTATGTTTGCGGTTCTGCATCCGGATAAAGGGGCGCGAAGCGGCAAATTTCCTAAGCATGTGGATTATTCTGGGTTGTCAAGATGAATTCGAACATTTTTTCCGACGAAAAGACGCGAGTATTTCGGGTTTCAGAACTCAACTTTGCAATCAAGCAGTTGCTTGAAAGCAGCGTTCCGCTGTTGTGGGTGCGCGGTGAAATTTCAAATCTGGTGAAGGCCGCCTCGGGTCATTTTTATTTTTCATTGAAAGACGATCAGGCGCAGGTACGCTGCGTGATGTTCCGTCATAAAAACCAGCTGCTGAAAGAACCGGTCGCCAACGGCCAGCAGGTTGAAGTACTGGCGGTCGCCACCCTGTATGAGCAGCGCGGCGACTTTCAATTGACGGTTGAACAGATGCGTCCGGCCGGGCTGGGGATACTGTATGAACGTTTCGAACGGCTGAAGCAATTGCTGGAAAGCCAGGGGCTTTTCGCCGCAGATCGCAAGCGTGCCTTGCCGACCTTTCCGAACTGCATCGGCATCGTCACCTCGCCGCAGGCCGCCGCGTTGCGCGATGTGCTCACCACGCTGAGAAAGCGCCTTCCCGGCGTGCCCGTGGTGCTGTATCCAGCCCCGGTACAGGGAGCGGGCAGCGCGGAAAAGATTGCCGCAGCCATTGCGGTTGCCAACCGGCGTGGGGAATGCGACGTGCTGATCCTGTGCCGCGGCGGGGGCAGCATCGAAGACCTGTGGGCGTTCAACGAGGAGGTCGTCGCGCGCGAGATCGCCGCCAGCGAGATCCCGATCGTCAGCGGGATCGGCCACGAGACCGATTTCACCATCGCCGATTTCGTTGCCGACGAACGCGCACCGACGCCCACCGCAGCCGCGCAGCGCGTTGTCCCGGACCGCCATGCGCTGCTCAGGGGCTTGCAGGACCAGGCGCAGCACCTGCAGCGCGCGCTGCGCAACCGTTTGCAGAATGCGATGCAGGCAGTGGACTACCTGCAGCGACGCCTGGTTCATCCTGCCCAACAGCTGCAACACCGGACCCGGCAATTAGAGCAGATGCAGCAGCGCATCCAGCGTGCCTTTGTCTATCGCAAGCAGCAGCAACAATGGCAGTGGCAATCGCTGGCGCAACGCCTGCGTGCCGCGAGCAGCGATTTCGCCGGTCTTCAAGACCAACAGGCCAATCTGGCGCAGCGACTGGTTAAAGCGCTGCACGCAGGTCAGGCAGCTCGTTTGGTGCGAGCCGATCATGCCGGGCAACATTTGATCCTGCTCGACCCGACAAAAGTACTGGCACGCGGCTACAGCATGGTGCAGGATGCAAGCGGCGGCGTGGTGTCGGATGCGGGATCGTTGGCGGTTGGAGCTGAATTGCAAATCACGTTTGCCAAGGGGTGGGTGCGAACTGAAGTGAAAGAGCGGGGCGAATCATAAATGAGCCGTGCTTGCCGGGTAGAGTGAAGTCGTAGCATGAAAGACTAAAATCACTACGCCGGGACCAGTCCCGGTGGCTTTTTCATCAGGTATCGCATTGCTCAACCCAACCTGTATGCCGCCTCCGGCAACAATGCGCATCACACCCTACTGCGGTATCATCTCGCCCTCGCAAATCTGCCATGCAATTAAATCGCAATGACATTCGAAAATTTTATCGACCTTCCGCCGTTGCTCAGTGCGCGCGGCACGGTTACGCTGCCCGGTTCGAAAAGCATTTCCAACCGCATCCTGTTGCTGTCTGCGCTGGCGCAGGGCACGACCGAAATACGCGATGTGCTGATGTCCGACGATACCGGGCGCATGCTCAATGCCTTGCGCGTGCTGGGCGTAGTTGTTGAGGAGCTGGGACCGCTGGTGTTCCGCGTGACCGGCTGCGGCGGGAATTTTCCGGTCAGGCAGGCGGAGCTGTTCCTGGGCAATGCCGGTACCGCGTTCCGCCCGCTGACGGCGGCTCTGGCGCTGTCCGGGGGCGAGTACCACCTGTCGGGTGTGCCGCGGATGCACGAGCGGCCGATCGGCGACCTGGTCGATGCGCTGCGCGAGCTCGGGGCCGATATCGAGTGCCTGAACAACGAAGGATTCCCGCCGCTGCAGATCCATCCGGCGACGCTGACGGGGGTCGATCGCGTCAGCGTGCGCGGCGACGTGTCCAGCCAGTTCCTCACGGCTTTGCTGATGGCCTTGCCATTGCTGGATCGTCAGATTAGCGTGGAGGTGACCGGCGAGCTGATCTCGAAACCCTATATCGAGATCACGCTGGCGATGATGGCGCGCTTCGGTGTGAAAGTGCAAAAAGACGGTTGGCGCAGCTTCACCGTGGCGGCTGGCAGTTACTATGTTTCGCCCGGTCTGATCTATGTGGAAGGTGATGCCTCTTCCGCTTCGTATTTTCTCGCCGCGGGCGCGATCGGTGGCGGGCCGCTGCGCATAGAGGGCGTGGGCAGCGGCAGCATACAGGGCGATGTGCGTTTCGCCGATGCGCTGGCGCTGATGGGCGCACAGATCGAAATGGGTGCGAACTGGATGGAAGCCCGTGCTCCCCGGGCCGGAAAACTCAATGCGATCGAGATGGACTGCAACCACATTCCCGATGCGGCAATGACGCTGGCGGTGGTTGCGCTGTTCGCCGAGGGCACGACTACGCTGCGCAATATTGCCAGCTGGCGCGTCAAGGAAACCGACCGCATCACGGCGATGGCCACCGAATTGCGCAAGGTCGGGGCGACGGTGGAGGAGGGGGAGGACTTCATCCGTGTCACGCCCCCGGCACACATTCGGCATGCAGCCATCGATACCTATGACGATCACCGCATGGCGATGTGTTTCTCGCTGGCCGCCTTCGGCGCGGGCATGCGCATCAATGACCCGCGCTGCGTCGCCAAGACCTTTCCGAATTATTTCACGCTGCTGCATGATGTGGTGCAGGCTGTGCCGGTGATCGCGATCGACGGGCCGTCTGCATCCGGCAAGGGCACGGTGGCACAGCTGGTCGCGGCCAGGCTCGGCTATCACTATCTGGACAGCGGCGCGCTGTACCGCTTGCTGGCGCTGGCGGCACAGCGCGACCGGATACTGCTGTCCGATGAATCGGGCCTGGCGGAATTGGCAGAACGCATGGAGATTCGTTTCGAGGGAAATCAGATATTTCTGAACGGCGTTCTGGTCGGTGATGAGTTGCGCGGCGAGCAATGTGCTGCTGTGGCTTCCAAAGTGGCGGCTTTGCCCGGTGTGCGCACCGCGCTTTTGAACAAGCAACACGCCTTCCGCAGGGCTCCCGGGCTGGTCGCGGATGGCCGCGACATGGGCTCGGTGGTTTTTCCGGACGCGGTGCTGAAGATATTTCTTACCGCCAGTGCCGAGGCGCGCGCTGGCCGTCGTTATAAGCAGTTGATGGAAAAAGGGATCGATGCTAATATCGCCGCCCTTTTGCTGGATATACGTGTGCGTGACGAGCGTGATTCGCAGCGCAGCGCATCTCCGTTGCAACAGGCACCTGGAGCGAGTCTGCTGGATACCACGGCGCTAAGCATCGATGAAGCCGTTCAGGACATCGAGCTGGCGGCACGGAAAATGTTGGCAGATTACCCGGTGAAAAGCTTTAAATAACATGCCCCGAAAGACTCACCGTCTGACGGGATCTTTAAAACTAACCCTCTGCGCCGATTTAATTTTTGGGCAGATTATATTTAGGTGTATCCGATGAACGCAACCTCAACCGCAGCAGCAGTACAAGATCCCGATAGTTTTGCAGCAATGTTTGAAGAAAGCCTGACGCGCAAAGAAATGCGCGCAGGCGAACTGATCACCGCGCAGGTCGTGCGCGTCGACCACAACATGGTGGTCGTTAATGCCGGACTGAAGTCCGAAAGTTTGATTGCGATCGAGGAATTTCTCGACGCCAAAGGCGAACTGGAAGTCAAGGCGGGCGATTTTGTCACCGTTGCGATCGAGTCGCTGGAAAATGGCTATGGTGAAACCAAGCTGTCGCGTGAAAAAGCCAAGCGCCTTGCAGCATGGCACGAGCTGGAAATCGCGATGGAAGAAGGCAAGATCGTGGAAGGCTATGTCAGCGGCAAGGTCAAGGGTGGCCTGACCGCGATGGTCAACGGTATCCGTGCATTCCTGCCGGGTTCTCTGGTGGATATTCGTCCGGTAAAGGACACCACACCTTACGAAAACAAGACCATGGAATTGAAGGTCATCAAGCTCGACCGCAAACGCAACAACGTGGTGGTTTCCCGCCGCGCGGTGCTTGAAGCAAGCGTGGGTGCCGACCGTGAAGCGGTATTGGAGAATCTCAAGGAAGGCGCAATCGTCAAGGGCGTGGTCAAGAACATTACCGATTACGGTGCGTTTGTCGACCTCGGCGGCATCGATGGCCTGTTGCACATTACCGATCTGGCATGGCGCCGCGTCAAGCATCCATCCGAAGTATTGACTGTCGGCGACGAGATCGAAGCCAAGATTCTGAAATTCGACCAGGAGAAGAACCGTGTTTCGCTGGGCATCAAGCAGATGGGCGATGATCCTTGGAATGGTCTGGCACGTCGCTACCCGCAAGGCACGCGCATGTTCGGCAAAGTGACCAACCTGACTGACTACGGCGCATTCGTTGAAATCGAACAGGGTATCGAAGGCCTGGTGCACGTTTCGGAAATGGACTGGACCAACAAGAACGTGCATCCTTCCAAGGTTGTAAGCCTGGGTGATGAAGTTGAAGTGATGATTCTGGAAATCGATGAGGCGCGCCGTCGTATCTCGCTGGGTATGAAGCAATGCCAATCCAATCCCTGGGACGATTTCGAGATCAACCACAAGAAGGGTGATAAAGTTAAGGGGCAGATCAAGTCCATCACCGACTTCGGCGTGTTCATCGGCCTGGATGGCGGTATCGACGGCCTGGTGCATTTGTCCGATCTGTCTTGGAGCCAACCCGGCGAAGAAGCAGTGCGCAGCTACAAGAAGGGTGATGAAGTCGAGGCTGTGGTATTGGCGATCGACGTCGAACGCGAGCGCATCTCGCTGGGTATCAAACAGATGGAAGGCGATCCGTTCGGCGGCTTTGCTTCCAGCCATGAAAAGGGTGCGGTAGTTACCGGCACCGTTAAGTCTCTGGATGCCAAAGGTGCGGTGATTGCGCTGGAAGGCGATGTTGAGGCTTACCTGAAGGCATCCGAAGTGTCTGCGGATCGCGTTGAAGATATTCGCACCCACCTGAAGGAAGGCGATACCGTAACTGCAGTCATCATCAACGTCGACCGCAAGAATCGCGGCATCAACCTGTCAATCAAGGCGCTGAACAAGACTGAAGATACTGCGGCGTTGCAGAAACTTTCTTCGGAGAGTAATGCCAATGCCGGCACGACCAATCTGGGTGCATTGCTGAAGGCCAAGATGAGTGGCAACAAGACTGAAGCTTAAGATTGGGGTTCTAAAATGATTCGTTCTGATCTGATTGCCAAGCTGGCCGAGTTGCATCCACAACTGCTGGCCAAGGATGCAGAGTTGGCCGTTAAAGTAATTCTGGATGCTTTGTCTGCAACGCTGTCGCGTGGCGGACGTGTCGAGATTCGCGGTTTTGGCAGCTTTGGCCTGAATTACCGTCCGCCGCGTCAGGGGCGCAACCCCAAGACCGGTGACAAGGTGAAAGTGCCGGCCAAGTATGTTCCGCACTTCAAGGCAGGCAAAGAACTCAGGGAGCGAGTCTGCGAACAGAAGGCTTGATTTCTGAATCAACGCTTCAATTGGCGGCATATCGGAAGGTATAGCCGCCTTTTTTTATGCTATCGTTGCGCTGAAATTATCGGGGTATGCCATGCGTTATCTCAACTGGGTTATTCGAGCAGTACTGTTCATCGCGTTGCTTGGTTTTGCGGCAAAAAACGATCAGCCGATCACGCTGCGGTATTACCTCGGCTATGAGTGGCAGTCCTTCCTCGTGGTTGCATTGCTGATATTTTTTTCCGCTGGCGCTGCTGTGGGCGTACTCGCGATGTTTCCCAAACTGTTGCAGCAACGCAGTGAAATTTCAGCCCTGAAACGCCAGGTTCGCGCCAAGGAAAAGCTGACCGATATTGATGAATCGCAACAGTTGCCAGGATAAACGCTTTAATTATGGAATTTCAATTATGGATGCTGCTGATATTTCCGTTGTTTTTCGGAATGGGATGGTTGGCTGCACGTATTGACATTAAAGAGCTGCTTTCAGAATCGAGTGTACTCCCGAATTCTTATTTTCAGGGGCTAAACTTCCTGCTAAACGAGCAGCAGGACAAGGCCATCGAAGCTTTTATCGAGGTGGTCAAGGTTGATCCGCAGACCGTCGAGCTGCACTTTGCGCTGGGCAGTTTGTTCCGCCGCCGCGGCGAAGTTGACCGGGCTTTGCGCATGCACCACAACCTGGTGGACAGAGCGGATCTGGACGACGAAAAACGCCAGCATGCAATTTTCGAACTGGCCCAAGATTATTTGAAAGCCGGTATTCTGGATCGTGCCGAAAGCCTGTTCAGCGAATTGGAAGGCACCACTTATGCCAGGCAGTCCCTTGAGTTCCTTTTGGAACTGTTTCAGAAAGAACATGACTGGCTAAAAGCGATCACAGTGACCCAAAGGCTGGCACACGTATCCGGACAATCCTACAGTCGGCAGGCTGCTTTTTTTTATTGCGAGATGGCGGGCGAGGAGACTAAGGCTGGAAACTTGGCTTCAGCTCGCGCACATTTGCAGCAGGCATTGCGGGTTGACCAGAATTCGGTACGCGCAACAATGATGCAGGGTGATTTACTTGCCGGCGAGGGCAGGCACGCCGATGCGATCGACACCTGGAAAAACATCGAATCTCAGGACGCACAGTACTTGCCGCTGGTTGCGGAACGACTGTTGAATTCCTACCGTGACCTGAACCAGGAAGCAGATGGCATTGCAATGTTGCGCGAGTATTTGAGCAAATATCATTCGCTGGACTTGTTGAATGTGGTGTTTGCCGGTGTGCTGAAAAATGAAGGTTCCGCTGCCGCTTACCGATTGGTGCGCGATGAACTGGAGCGCAACCCGACTTTGCTGGGTTTGGATAAATTACTGGAAGCACGGCTGCTGGAAATGTCGGGAGATATGCGTGCCGATGTTGAAATGGTGAAAGATTTGGTCCACAAACGTACCCGTAACCTGGCCACATATCAATGCGCGCATTGCGGCTTCAAGGCGCGCCAGTTCTATTGGCACTGCCCGGCCTGCCAAGCCTGGGGCAGCTACTCCCCGCGTCGTGGCGAAGAATCAGGAATGCCGTTATGAGCGATCCCGGAATCATCATCGCGTTGGATTACCCGAATGCCTTACCCGCACTGGCATTGGCCGACAGGTTGGAACCGTCATTGTGCCGGTTGAAAGTCGGCAAACAACTGTTCACTGCCACCGGTCCTGCCTTGCTGGAAGAACTTATGCAGCGCGGATTTGAGGTTTTTCTCGATTTGAAATTTCACGATATTCCCAATACCACCGCACAGGCATGCAAAGCAGCTGCCAGCCTGGGTGTGTGGATGATCAACGTGCATGCGCTGGGCGGGCGCAAGATGCTGGAAGCGGCGCGCGAGGCAGTTGCCAGCAGTTCGCATCAACCCAGGCTGATTGCCGTGACCTTGCTGACCAGCATGGCGCAGCAGGATCTGGCTGAAATCGGCATCAACGCAACACCTGCGGAGATGGTAATGCGCTTGGCGACCCTGGCGCGCGACAGCGGGCTTGATGGCGTGGTGTGCTCTGCCCAGGAGGCCGCGCTGTTGCGTAAACACTGCGGTAACGAATTTTGCCTGGTGACGCCGGGCATCCGTCCGGTACAAGTCGGCCTGGATGACCAGTCAAGAGTGATGACGCCTTATGCCGCTATGGAAGCGGGCTCCAGTTATCTGGTGATCGGTCGCCCAATCACCCAGGCGGAGAATCCGCTGCAGGCTCTGCTTGAAATCAACCAGGAGCTTGATAAATACTGGAAAAACGAAGGAGAGCCGGGATGAACCAGAAAACAACAAGGCGGATATGATCACGCTACCAAAATTTGAACAAGCTAGGATACTGGTGGTTGGCGATGTGATGCTGGATCGCTACTGGTTTGGCGATGTCAGCCGCATCTCGCCGGAGGCCCCGGTGCCGGTGCTTAAAGTAGAACGTGTCGATGAGCGACCGGGTGGCGCAGCCAACGTAGCGCGCAACATCGCCGCACTTGGCGCGCATGCCACGCTGCTGTCGGTAGTGGGAAACGATGAGGCCGGAGCTTGCCTGGAAAAGTTGCTCAATGAGCACCACAATCTAGCTGCTTTGCTGCATCGCGATAACACCATTTCCACCATTATCAAGTTGCGCGCCATCGCGCGCCACCAGCAGCTGCTGCGCATTGATTTCGAGAAACCGCCCAGCCACGAGGTATTGCACGCAGCACTTGAGGATTTTCGCGTGCAGTTGCCGCTGGCTGATGTCGTGATCCTGTCCGACTACGGCAAGGGCGGTTTGACGCATATAGCCGATATGATTCGACTGGCGCGAGCCGCAGGCAAACCGGTACTGGTTGATCCAAAGGGTGATGATTACGCCCGTTATCGGGGTGCAAGCATACTGACTCCCAACCGCAGCGAGTTTCGCGAAGTGGCGGGCAGTTGGAAAACAGAATCGGAACTCAACAGCAAAGCCGAAAAATTGCGCACCGAATTGCAACTCGACGCGTTGCTGGTCACGCGCAGCGAGGACGGTATGAGTCTGTTTCGTGCCAACGAAGTGCAGCACGAGCCAACCCACACCCGCGAGGTGTTTGATGTCAGCGGTGCGGGTGACACCGTGATTGCCACCCTGGCGGTGATGCTGGCAAGCGGTGCGGATTTGCCAGACGCCATGCGCATCGCCAATCGTGCAGCGGGTATCGTGGTCGGAAAATTGGGAACGGCGGTGGTCAGCCGCGATGAGATCGTGCGGGATATGGGATTGCAGGAACAGGATTAGGATTCAATGGTGGGAGGGACGAGTATTTATTATCCCACCTTGTCATTGTTCACTGCACTTGGAAATTTGAGGAGGAAGACATGTATTACATCATCACCGGTGCAGCCGGATTTATCGGTTCCAACCTGGTCAAAGCACTCAATGAGCGCGGCGAAAACAACATCATTGCGGTGGACAATCTCAAGAATGCCGACAAGTTCAAGAACCTGGTGGATTGCGAGATTGCCGATTATCTCGATAAAAGGGACTTCATTGAAAAGCTTCGGGAAGGGTTTTTCGATGGGCTGGTCACCGCGGTATTGCATCAGGGCGCGTGCTCGGACACCATGGAGACCGATGGCCGTTACATGATGGAGAACAATTACCAGTACACCCTGGAATTGCTGAACTATTGCCAGAGTGAAGAGGTTCCGTTCCTGTATGCCTCGTCAGCTTCGGTGTATGGTGGCAGCAGCGTGTTCAAGGAAAGCCGGGAATTCGAGGCGCCGCTGAATGTTTATGCCTATTCAAAGTTTCTGTTCGACCAGATCGTGCGCCGTCGCTGGCAAAAGCGCAGCGCGCAGGTCGTCGGACTGCGTTATTTCAATGTGTACGGACCGCGCGAACAGCACAAAGGTCGGATGGCATCGGTCGCATATCATTTCTTCAACCAGTATCGGGCCGATGGCCGGGTAAAACTATTCGAAGGTTGTGATGGCTACGCCAACGGCGGGCAACTGCGTGACTTTGTCTCTATCGAGGACGTGGTTAGGGTGAACATGTATTTACTGGACAATCCGAACAAATCGGGCATATTCAACCTGGGCACCGGACAAGCGCAAAGTTTCAACGATGTGGCGGTGTCGACCATCAATACGCTGCGCATAGCCGAGTCCAAGCCAGTATTAAGCCTGGTCGAGATGCAACAGCAAGGACTGATCAGTTACATCCCGTTCCCGGAATCGTTGCGCGGCAAATATCAGAGCTACACACAGGCCGATATCAGCGCGTTACGCAACAGCGGTTACACAGACGAATTTCTGAGCGTAGAGCAGGGCGTGGCCAGATATGTAGAGCAGATGCTTAAGGCTGGAGCGTAGAGGTTGCTTGTATAAATAGGGATATTAAGTGTACCCATCCATAGAAAATTTCGTCGGCAATACCCCGCTGGTGAGACTGAAGCGCATTCCTGGCGATACCAGCAACGTGCTGCTCGCCAAGCTGGAGGGTAACAATCCTGCCGGCTCAGTCAAGGACCGGCCCGCACTGTTCATGGTCACCCGTGCCGAGCAGCGCGGTGAGATCAAGCCCGGTGATACATTGATCGAGGCAACCAGCGGCAACACCGGCATCGCGCTGGCAATGGCTGCTGCGATGCGCGGCTACAAGATGATTTTGGTGATGCCGGAGAACCAGAGCATCGAGCGTCGCCAAACCATGCGTGCATTTGGCGCGGAATTGGTCTTGACCGCGAAAGAAGGCAGCATGGAGCTGGCGCGCGATACAGCAGAAAAACTGCGTGCCGCAGGCCAGGGAATCATCCTGGATCAATTCTCCAATCCGGACAATCCGCTGGCGCACTACGAAACTACTGCACCTGAAATCTGGCGCGATACGAATGGCAAGATCACGCATTTCATCAGCAGTATGGGCACCACCGGTACCATCATGGGTTGTTCGCGGTTTTTCAAGGAACAGAATCCCAATATTCAGATCGTCGGCGTGCAGCCTGAAGAGGGCGCGCAGATTCCCGGCATTCGAAAATGGCCGCAGGCATATTTGCCGAAAATATATAGCAGCAAAAATGTGGATAAGCTGGAATACGTGAACCAGAATGATGCTGAAGAATTGACGCGTCGCCTGGCGCGCGAAGAAGGAATATTTTGCGGTATTTCTTCCGGTGGTGCATTGAGCATTGCGCTGCGCATCTCACAACAAGTCGAAAATGCAGTGATCGCATTCATCGTTTGCGACCGGGGTGACCGCTATCTTTCTACAGGGGTATTCCCCGTCTGATAGTCCCAGCACAGCAGTTACGGCCGGAATTTACGCGACTAAACCAAACAGAAACTCCGCCACGTTCAGCGTGGGTTGAGGCAGCCCCCCATTCTGGGAGTGCAGTTTAGCTAGGAATTTGATTCGTGGTTATTCTGCTTGCGGCCGATGTCAATACTTTAGGGTCGGGCGATATCCAGGCGAACATAAATATGCAGATTCAGGATCCCGCCACTCTTGTCAGTTATCTATCTGCGCAATTCTTGGTTTGGATAACGCAGGATTTTTGGAAAAGTAGCGGTTGATGCCATCTACAATCGCACGGGCAGTTTTCATTTGATAGTTTTTGTCATCAAGGCGACGCTCTTCTCGGGGATTGCTGATGAACGCAGTTTCAACCAGGATGGACGGAATGTCCGGTGATTTAAGCACCGCAAATCCCGCCTGTTCGACATGTCCGGTATGCAAATAGTTGATATCGCCTAGTTGGCTCAGTACATCTTTAGCGAGTTTCATGCTGTCGTTGATGGTTGCAGTTTGCGACAAATCGAGCAGGGTACGCGCGAGATAAGGGTCTTTTACCGCGATGTTGACGCCGCCGATCAAGTCTGCCTCATTTTCACTTTTCGCTAACCAGCGTGCGGCGCTGCTGGTCGCGCCGTGTTCGGACAAGGCAAATACGGATGAACCCCGCGCCTTCGAATTGATGAAGGCATCCGCATGGATGGAGACGAACAAATCCGCATGTGCCTTTCGTGCTTTGGCGACACGTCCCATCAGCGGGATAAAATAATCTCCGTCGCGAGTCAGTAGAGCGCGCATGTTTGGCTGCTTGTCGATCAATGCTTTTACCTTGCGAGCAATCGACAGCGTGACATTTTTTTCGAGAGAGCCATATTTTCCGTGGGCACCGGGATCTTCGCCACCATGCCCGGGATCGATCATGATAATCAGGGTACGTGCGTGCATTTCAGGTGGCGTGGGCGGGGGCAACAAAGTATTGTTTGTCGGATTGTCGACTTTGTTATTTTCCAAAGCTTGGGTCATCTCAGGTTTGTCGTCCCCAGGCTTTTTTTCAGCATTCTGGCTGCTGATTGGCGTGTTCGAAGTTCCGGGTATGCTGTTTATCAAGGCCATCAACGGGTCAATAGGTTGTTCTGGATATACGTCCAACACCAATCGATACCCATAATCAGCAACCGGCTTGAGGACGAATAACTGAGGTTTGACTTCGCTTTTCAAATCCAGAACAAGCCGCACCACACCGGGTTTGAAACGCCCCACGCGGAGACTCTTGATGTACGGATCGTCGTTGCTAACCAGTTTGGGCAAATTATTGAGCGTGTCGCCTAGTCCTACATTATTCAAGTCAATTACCAAACGCTCCGGATTATCCAGGTTGAACATGTTGTAACGGATGGCATGTTTGGACTCAAGTGTCAGACGCGTGTAATCCTTTGCTGGCCATATACGCGCCGCACTGACTGTGATGGGGGCGGCTTGCCCCAGTGGCAACCAAAGAAAAAAGGATAATGTAACGAGTTTTAAAATTGCTTTAAACATTCCTGTCCTGATGGTGTATTACCTTTAATGCCGACATTGCGCCCTTTGGGCAGGATTTCAAAAGTAATCTCGATATCGGCTTTCGGAATTGATCTGATTGCCATTTCAGGCCATTCGATGATAAATATATTGTGTCCATCGAACTCATCACGGAAACCGGCCGTTTCCCATTCCGCCTCATCGTGCAAACGATACAGATCGAAGTGACGCAAGTCTAACCCATCGATATGGTATGGTTCAACTAAGGTATAGGTGGGACTTTTTACACGCCCTGCGTAACCCAGTGCATTCAGCATGCCGCGCACAAGGGTGGTTTTCCCCGCTCCGAGGTCACCATGCAGATAAATCACCATGCCGGGTTTTAGCTTTGCTGAGAGGCGCTGGGCCAGTGCAATGGTTGCGCTTTCATCGGCTAGATTCATGCTGATTCGGCTATCATCGTGACTATGCAAAACGGAAATCCTCAACAGGTTGATTACGGCGCGCTTGTCTCCCGGATACGCGGATGGGCCCATGAGCTTGGCTTTCAGGCCGTTGGTATCAGCGACACCGATCTAACTGCAGCGGAAAGCGGTCTGCTGGAATGGCTGTCACTAGGCTGGCATGGTGAACTGGATTATATGGCAAATCATGGCGCGAAACGCAGTCGACCGGAAGAACTGGTGCCGGGCACATTGCGCGTTATTTCGTTACGCATGAATTATTTTCCGCCTGATGCGTGCGACAGCTGGCAGCTGTTGGCTGAAGGGGAACGCGCCTACATTTCGCGTTATGCTTTGGGGCGGGACTATCACAAGGTGCTGCGCAACCGCCTGGCGAAACTGGCCGATAAAATTCGTGCCGAAGTCTCTGGATATAACGGGCGGGTTTTCACAGACAGCGCGCCGGTGATGGAAGTGGAACTTGCTCGAAAAGCTGGCTTGGGTTGGCGTGGCAAGCATACATTGCTGCTATCTCGCGAACACGGCTCATGGTTTTTTCTCGGTGAGATTTACCTGAACCTGCCCCTGCCGATAGATGCATCGCAGCAGGAACACTGCGGATCCTGCACGCGCTGCATCGATATATGTCCGACCCATGCGATCATTGAGCCATATCGGCTGGACGCGCGCCGCTGTATTTCCTACATCACCATCGAACTCAAAGGCAGCATCCCGGTCGAGCTGCGCCCGCTGATCGGCAACCGAATCTACGGGTGCGACGACTGCCAGCTGGTATGTCCATGGAACGGGTTTGCGCAAACCACGGTTGAGCCGGATTTCGCGGTGCGGCACGGGTTGGATGACGTGTCGCTCGCGGAATTGTTCGCGTGGGATGAAATAGAGTTCAAGGCCAAGCTCGCGGGCAGTGCCATCTATCGCATCGGTCATGAGCAATGGCTGCGCAATATCGCCGTGGCTTTGGGTAATGCGCCCAAAGGTGCTGTGGTGATAGCTGCATTGAAGTGCCGCGCCAATTATGAGTCGGAGTTGGTGAGGGAGCACGTTGAGTGGGCGCTGTTGCAACACGCTAATAATTGAACCTGCCGCTCAATTCTTCCAGATTCAACTCGCGCAAGATCTGCTCCACCCTCTCTCGTACATTTTTTCTTGGCACTCCAGTATGGCGCGCGATGATCAGCTCGTTTTTCATGGAATGTTCCCAGCCGGTTAATTCCGTCACGGTCATTTGATAGCCATGCGCCTCGAGTAGCAAGCATCTCAGCACGTTGGTGAGATGGCTACCAAATTCGCGGGCGTGGATCGGATGCCGCCAGATTTCAGAGAGTGCTGTTTTGCCAAATGACTGGTTTTTGTTTTTATTTAGGATGGTCGCCACTTCGGCTTGGCAGCACGGTACCATCACAATAAATTTTGCATGTTTGTGCAGGGCGAATTTGATCGCATCGTCGGTGGCGGTGTCGCAGGCGTGCAGTGCGGTGACCACATCAATTTGCCCGGGCAGTTGTGGAGATGGTATGGATTCTTCCACCGACAGATTCAAAAACGACATATGTGCAAAACCGAGTTTGGACGCCAATTGTTGCGATTTTCTGACCAAATCATTGCGGTTTTCGATACCGTAAATATGTGCAGTCTCGCGCGTCTTCAGGAATAAATCATAGATGATGAAACCCAGGTAGGATTTACCAGCGCCGTGATCTGCCAGCGTCAGATTATTCTTGGTGGCGAGCACTTCATTCAGCAATGGCTCGATAAAATGAAACAGGTGATACACCTGCTTCAGCTTGCGCCTGCTGTCCTGATTGAGCTTGCCGTCTCTCGTCAGGATATGCAACTCTTTGAGCAACTCGGTGGATTGATCGGGTTTGATTTCGGGGACTTGGTTCATGATGTGTTTGCGTTAGCCGAATTTGACTTTCATTGCCAATACAGCCCCCGCCAATACCAGTGTGAAAGCGTTGGCTATGATGATAGGCCACGATTCGAGCAGGATGCCGTAGGTTAGCCACAGGGCGACCCCGATCGTGAACAGGATGTACATACCCATTGAGATGTCAGCGGTATGTTTGGTGCGCCATACTTTCCATGCCTGCGGGATAAAGGCGATAGTGGTAAGTGTGGCAGCGGCACTACCTATGCAGTTGGCGATGATCATTTTTTCTTGATATAGTTCAGATCCGGCGGCGATTATAGCGTTGCTGTATGTAGGTTCGGCACATGAATAACAATAGCGGGCAAGCAAACCTTTTCTTGTGTTGATGTCCGGCTAAATGAATTTCATTATAGTGTTTGACGATGCCAAAATGCTTTGCTATAGTGGCGGTCTTCGCTGACGCGGGGTGGAGCAGCTCGGTAGCTCGTCGGGCTCATAACCCGAAGGTCATAGGTTC
This sequence comes from Gallionella sp., assembly GCA_035529955.1. Taxonomy (GTDB): domain Bacteria; phylum Pseudomonadota; class Gammaproteobacteria; order Burkholderiales; family Gallionellaceae; genus Gallionella. The sequence goes on along the minus strand of DATKVR010000098.1, from coordinate 166 downwards.
AAATCCTGTCCCCGCAACCCTCAGCCCGATCTTTAAAAAACAAACGAACAACCGACGAGTGTAGGTGCTTGGTTTTTTGGGAAGTTTCCGTATTCCTTGTGGATGCGGGAATGACTTTAAAAATATAGTAGTACTTACGCAAAGTCGAAAAGAATCATGTCAATGA
>DATKVR010000097.1:0-4525 GCA_035529955.1 Gallionella sp. | reverse complement strand
AGCCTGAGCCTGAGCCTGTTTCTCAGCGGTGGCTGCCGATTGCAGCGGCGTCGCCAATGGCAGTTCTATCCAGAACTCGCTGCCCACGCCGACGGTGCTTTCCACACCGATCCTGCCCCCCATCAATTCGACCAGGCGCTTGCTCACGATCAAACCGATACCCGTTCCCTGCACCGCGCCCCTTTCTTGTCCGAGACGGTTGAAGGGCTGGAACAGCTGCGCGATTTTTTCTGCGGACAATCCCGCACCGGTATCGCGCACGCTGATGCGCAAGTGCTTATCCGTTTGGGTGTGGTACGACACCTCGACCGATCCTTGCGGACGGTTGTATTTGATCGCGTTGGAAAGCAGGTTGACGAGCACCTGCTTCAAGCGGGTGCGATCGGCTTTGACAAAGATAGTGTTGTCTGGCGGCGGGAATATCATCCGGATACCGTTTTTTTGTGCCTGTGATTCGATCAAGTCCCGGCAATCACCCAGCTTGACGGACATCTGTACAGCTTCCAGATTGAGCGACAGTTTGCCGGACTCGATCAGCGCGAGATCGAGTATCTCGTTGATCAGTTCCAGCAGATACCAGCCCGACTGGAGGATCTGATCGATACGCAATTGTTGGCCGGGTGTCGGCAGCGGGGAACCCGACTCGAGCAATTGTGCAAAGCCGAGGATGGCGTTGAGCGGGCTGCGCAGTTCATGACTCATGTTGGAGAGGAACTGTGATTTGGCCTGGTTGGCTTTTTCCGCCGCAAACCGTGCGCTGGCAAGTTCGATGTTCCTGTCGCGCAGCATATGATCCAGCTGTATCTGTTCGGAAATGTCGACCAGTGTGATACGCAGCACCGGTGCCTCACCAGCAGCCGCGATGAGCCGGCTATCCAGACGCACATCAAAACGTGTGCCATCTTTGCGCAGCAGCGTCAGTTCTCCCGGAAGGTTATCGTGTTGATTGAATGCTTGCCCAATATAATGCTGCCAGCGGTCCTGGTCCTCCGGCGCGACGATGCGCGCGAAACTGCGGCGCAGCAATTGCTTGCGCTCTTCCCCCAGCAGCGCGGCGCCGGTCAGGTTGATGGCGATGATCTGCGCCTGCTGCGACAGGGTAATGTATCCGACCGGGGCGAATTCATACAGATCGACATAAAGGTGGTGGGCTTCCTCGAGCGCAACCTGGGTACGCCGCAATTCCTCGTTCTGCATCTCCAGTTCGATCTGGTGCACCTGCAGTTCGTGCAGCAGCTCCTCGGTCGGGTGCATCGGCTTGGCAGATGTTTTTGCACTGGCAAGCCGGGCTTCGGCTTTGATCCGCAGCAGTTCCTGTTGATCGTGTTTCTCGTTCATCATCTGCTCGCCTGTGAAACCGATTCCATCGCCAGCAGGATCATCTGGGTACCACCGGTATTGTCAACGATGCGGCGGGCATTGAGCAGCATCTTGTGATGGCCGATAACGGGGAAGTCGTGCTCGACAACAAAGTCATCGAAGCTCTGGTCGTATGGCAGGATCTGTTCCAGCAATTTTCTCAGGGCGGGTATATCCCACTGGCGGTTGCCCAGTTCATAGATCAGCCGACCCACGGTTTTTTCCGGCGTAACCTTGAAGTTGCTGTAGAAAGCCCGGCTGGCCGAAACGACCTGCAGGCTTGCGTCCAGCACGATGAGCGGTTCGCGCACCGTATCCACGATGCCCTCGGCCAGTTTGCGCGCCTGCAGCACCGCCGCCTCGTCGGCAACGCGCTGGCTGATATCGGTAAATGTCAGTACCACTCCCTGGATCACGTTCTCCAGCGTGCGGTAGGGTTGCATGCGGGCCAGATACCAGACACCGTTGATGGTGCGCACCTGGCGCTCGCGCGACATCAGGTCATCCAGCACCGCTTGCGCATCGGGCAACAGATCGTTATTGTCGATATTCGACTTGATGTCGTTCAATGCCCTGCCCACGTCCGAGGCGACCAGGCGGTAGACCTGCGCCGCCTCGCGCGTATAGCGTTTGATATTGAGATGCAGATCGAGAAAGATGGTGCCGATGTTGATGTTGTCGAGCAGATTCTTCATGTCGTTCTGCATTCCGGCCAGCTGCTCGATTTTCGAATGCAATTCGGTATTCACGGTGACCAGCTCTTCATTGAGGGATTGCAACTCCTCCTTGGAAGTCTCCAGTTCTTCATTGGTCGACTGGAGTTCCTCGTTGGTGGATTGCATCTCCTCGTTGGTGGACTTCAGCTCTTCATTGGAAGCCTGCTGTTCCTCGATGGTGGCGTGCAGGTTTTCCTTGGTATAGGCCAGATTGCGCTCGAGTTCCTCGATGTGGGCTGCGCTAAGCGATTTGCTCGCCCGCTTGCCGGGAGCCGTCTTCGCGCCCCTGCCCTTTCCTGCGGCCACACCCGGTACGTCCTTAAAGCTCACCAGCAAAATTCCCGCGTTCGCTTCGGCATCATGCAGCGCGTGCACGCTGAAGCTCACCTTTTGCAAGTCTTCGTTGGCACCGAATGACAGCTCCCGGTTCAGCGTTGACTCACCCTGGTTGGCCGCGCGCTGGATGGCGCTGCGCAGTTCCAGTTGCAGCCCTTCATGCGCCATGTCGATGACGTTGAGCGTGGCCTGACCGGGAGCAGGCCGCAGATATTTTCCGGTCTCGCCGTGCACGTAAAGGATGTTTCCCTTCAGGTCCGTCACCACCGAGGCGGGCGCGTAGGACTGCAGCAGCGCCCGTTTGGCGAGTTCGGCGAAATTGGTCTCAGCGGCTTTTTGCATTGCCTCCTGCGGAGCCTTGCCATGCTTGTCCCCAGCCCAGGTCAGTCCGTCGGCAAGAACGGCGCGGGTCGAAGTGAGAGAGTGGGTGGCGCGGTAGATCTTCCACTTGCGATTGATCGGCGTGAACAGATCATGATGATTGCCGATGCTCTCCGAGGGCGACAGGAACAACACACCGTCCTGTTTGAGCGAATAATGAAAGGTTGGGATGAGGCGGTTCTGCAGTTCCGGTTCGAGGTAGATCATCAGGTTGCGGCAACTGAGCAGGTCGAGTTTGGTGAAAGGCGGATCCTTGATGACGCTCTGGATCGCGAACACCACCATCTCGCGGATCTCTTTCTTGACATGGAATCCCGCATCGTCCTTGATGAAGAACCGGCGCAGGCGTTCGGGTGTGATGTCCTGGGCGATGTTGGGCGGATAGCTGCCGGCGCGCGCCATGGCGATCGCGTCTTCATCAAGGTCGGTCGCGTAGATCTGGGCCTTGAATTCGCGCTGGGTCTGGTCCATCAGTTCGCGCAGCAATATGGCGATGGAGTAGGCTTCCTCACCGCTGGCGCAGCCCGCCACCCAGACGCGAACCACGTAGCCTTCCGGTTTTCCTGCCAGAAGTTGCGGCAGGATGTCATTGCGCAGCGTATCGAATGCCTCCGGATCGCGAAAGAAACTGGTGACGTTGATCAGCAATTCCCTGAACAGCGCCTGCATCTCGGCCGGTTGCTCTTTCAGATAGCGGGCATACACCGCGGCGTCGGCGATCTCGTGCTGCGCCATGCGCCGTTCGATGCGGCGACCGATGGTGCTCTTCTTGTACAGCGAGAAATCGTGGCCGGTGCTGCTGCGCAACTGCATCAGGATGCGGTTGATGCCGTTTGTCTCAGCCGGTGCGCCGGGCGATGGTGCATGTCGGGGCGCAGCGGCCAGTCGGCGCACCACGGCTTGCAGCGCTTCCGGCATCTTGTCCGGCGTCATGACCTGTGTGGCATAACCCGCCCCGATGGCACTGGCAGGCATGCCATCGTATTTCGCGCTGGTCGGTTCCTGAACCAGCGATACCCCCCCGGCACCCAGGATGGCGCGCAGTCCCAGCGTGCCGTCGGTGCCGGTACCGGAAAGGATGATGCCGATCGCGTTTTCGCCCTGGTCCTCGGCCAGCGAGCGCAGGAAGGCATCAATGGGCATGCGCTGTCCGCGCGGTTTCTCGGGCACGCTGAGCTGCAGTGTGCCGTGAAAAATCGCCATGTCGCGGTTGGGCGGAATGATGTACACATTGTTGGGCATGACCGCGATCTGGTCTCGCGCCTCGGTCACCGGCATGGCGGTGGCACGCTGCAGGATCTCGGTGAGCAGGCTGGGATGATCGGGATCGAGATGCTGCACCAGCACGAAAGCCACGCCGCTGTCGGGTGCAACATGCGAGAAGAATTGTTCGAACGATTCCAGCCCGCCGGCGGATGCGCCCACGCCGACAACCGGAAACGACACGGCGGGATGCGCATCCGGAATCCCGGCAACTTTGGATTTCTTGCTTGCCAGGGTAGCCGCCTTCTCTGCGTACTTTGATTTGTCTTTTGATTTGCCCATCGAATTATCTGGCGGCGCCGTGTTCTTTGCTGCCGGACGTTTTTTTATGACCATAGTGATTCCCTTATGCCAGTTTGTGGTGCTGGTCAGTTTTGTCTTGCTTGCCGGCGGCACCGTTATCCTTGAGTAAACGATGGAATTCTTTCTTCACCACGCCGTAACACTCGCAGGCGTGTGATTCCAGTCTC
>DATKVR010000096.1:0-2758 GCA_035529955.1 Gallionella sp. | reverse complement strand
TCGTTGCCGAAATACTTCACCGTCTCGTAGTTGAGCAGGCTATCGATGGCACGCGTGTTGGCTTTGGAATCCAGGTCGTTCATGGTGCGCCGCACCACCATGCGCCATTCCGTAATGAACAAAGTGAATGCGATGTAGATCACCAGCGTAATTAAGGTGATGATGGCAAACCAAGGACTGTATTTTTTCAGCAGGATCGCGGCCACCAGGCCGATTTCCAGCAGCGTCGGCAAGATGTTGAACAGAGTGAAATTCAATAGAAATCCGATTCCGCGGGTGCCGCGCTCGATATCGCGCGATACACCGCCGGTCTGCCGGTCCAGGTGGAAGCGCAGGCTCAGGCTGTGCAAATGCTCGAATACCTGCAAAGCGACCCGCCGTATGGCGCGCTGTGTGACATTGGCAAAAACCGCATCGCGCAATTCGCCGAACAAGGTGCTGACCAATCTGAGCAACCCATAGCCGACGATCAGGAACACCGGTATGTACAGCACCGACTTGGTCTTGTCCATCGCATCGATGATGTCCTTGAGCACCAGCGGGACAGACACATTGGCGAGTTTGGAAAATATCAGCAGGGACATTGCGACAATCACCCGCCACTTGAATTCCATCAGATAAGGAATCAGGGTACGCAGTGTCTGCCAATCAGCGCGATTTTTACTGTTTGGCGGATTATTCGTGGAAGGACGCATAGGGGAACGACAAAAATGAAAGGCACTGATTATAACGCGGGGTCGGACCGGGCAGACTGCTCAAATCGACCCGCCATAGCCGAGCAGGCCGATCAACAGGCGCACAATCCCGTAACTGACACGCGCAACCAGCCTGTCCCGCCAACTGCGCGTCACCCCATATCCATCCCCGACACGAAGCGCATCGTTTGCAATTGCCGCGAGCAGACTTGCACGCAACTCTCCGGCAAATCCGGCATCCTGGACCGCCAGATTGGCCTCAAGTGCCAGCATCAGACTGAACGGATCGATGTTGGATGAACCCACCGTAGTCCATTGCCCATCGACCACGGCAACCTTGGCATGCAGGTAGCTGGGCTGATATTCATATATCTCAATACCCACCGCCAGCAACTGGTCATAGAGCGCATGGGTCGCGTAGTGTTGCACGCGGTATTCAACCCTGCCCTGCAACAGCAGCACGACACGGACACCGCGTTGCGCGGCTTGCATCAGGGCCAGGCGAAAAGCGCGTCTGGGCAAAAAATATGCATTGGCGATAATGATTTCACTTTTCGCGCCATCAATAGCCTTCAGGTAAGCGTCTTCGATATTATGCCGATGGCGCAAGTTATCGCGCAATACCAGTTTGATGCCGGGCACACCCGGTTTGATACGCTCCATCACCAAGCGCCTGATCTCTTTGCCGCGTCTGCGGAAGTTGGCCCATGACACCACACCCCACAAACGCCGCATGGTCGAGTGAATCTCGCCGACCGCCGCGCCTTGCAAGCGCACGGCGTAATCAAGGCGCGGAGAACTGAATCTGTCATGCTTGGAAATATCGTTGATGATATTGATCCCACCGATAAAAGCCACTTCGCCATCCAGCACCACCAGCTTGCGATGCAAGCGGCGCAAGCGCCGCATCCGGCTGCGGCGCAAAGTAAACGGGGAAATTTCGCGCCTGAACCATTGCACCTGGACATTTGCCGCGGTCAAATCGGCCAGCCATGCCCTCGAAAACTCGGCCGATCCGTAACCATCCAGCAACACGCGCACCACCACCCCGCGTTCAGCTGCGCGGCGCAACGCATCGACCACCATGCGGCCGGCTTCGTCCGAGGCGAAAATATAGGTTTCCAGATAGATCGAATGCTGCGCGGCATCGATATCCGCGCACAATCGCGGAAAATATGCAGCACCATTTTGCAGCAGCAGCAACTGGTTTTCAGCCACCCGATGAACGTTATTCATATGTTTTTCAGTTGCGCGGAAAGTGCGGCATGGTCGGACAGGCGCAGCCAATCTCCGCCGAAATGCACGCTGCTGTGCAACACATCAAATCCCCGCACGTAAATGCGATCCAGCCGCAGCACGGGCAACCTGGATGGGAAGCTGCGCGCCGGTATCCCGCCATGCAAATGGAATACATCGTGAATTTGCAACTCGCTGGACAGCGTTTTGCTCAGCTGGTTGCGCCAATCATTGAAATCGCCCGCAATCACCAGCCGCGCTCCAGCCGGAATCTCTTTACGCACATATTCGATCAATGCGCTGGTTTGCGAACGCCTGCCTTTTGCGAACAAACCAAAATGCACGCACAGGCAATGCACACTCCGCTGCACCGTTTCATGCTGCTGGCGAGGCAGCGCGATCTCGCAGTGCAACAGCCCGCGGCTCTCAAAGCGATGCGCGGACACATCCGTGTTGAATGACTGCAGAATCGGGAAGCGGCTCAGTATCGCGTTGCCGTGATGCCCCGCTTCGTACACCGAATTTTTCCCATAAACAGAATGCGGCCAGACTTCCTCGGCAATGAAGTCGTATTGCGCGCCCTCCGGATAATTGTGGAAACGCTCTCCATACTGAGTATTTTCCCCCTGCACCTCCTGCAGGAACACGATGTCGGCATCCAGTTCGCGCAGCCGCTCGCGCAGCGTGTGCAACACCACACGGCGATTGAAATAGGAAAGGCCCTTGTGGATGTTGTAGGTGGCGATTTTGAGGGTAGGCATGGCGGGTATTCTACCCAATGGCGGGGGATGATGCCGTTGCTTGATTGACGTCAAGATCGCGGGGGG
>DATKVR010000095.1:0-5289 GCA_035529955.1 Gallionella sp. | reverse complement strand
CTTCCTGCTTGCGCCGACCAGCACCGATGCCCGTGTTGAACGCGTGGCCAAACAGGCGCGCGGTTATGTGTATTATGTGTCGCTCAAGGGTGTGACCGGCGCGGGCAATCTGGACCTGTCCGCAATCGCCGAAAAGATTCCACGGTTGCGCAAGCATATCAAGCTGCCGATCGGAGTGGGGTTCGGCATCCGCGATGCGGCGACCGCACTGGCGGTGGCGAAGCTGTGTGACGGCGTGGTGGTGGGCAGCCGCATCGTGCAGGAAATCGAAAATTCGACCGGCCAGAATGTCGTTGCCAACGTGAGCAGGCTGGTCAAGGAATTAAGACAGGCAGTCGACAAGGCCTAAAGGAGGATTATCATGAGCTGGTTTCAGAAGTTACTGCCACCAAAAATAAAACGTCGCGAGGGCGACCTCAAGAAAAACGTACCCGAGGGCCTGTGGACCAAATGCCCGTCCTGCCAGGCGGTGCTGTATCACTCCGATCTGGAAAAAAATAACAGCGTTTGCCCCAAATGCAACCATCATCACCGTATTACCGCGCGTAATCGCCTGGATATCCTGCTGGACAGCGAGGGGCGTTTCGAAATCGGCGCGGAAGTGCTGCCGATGGATACGCTCAAGTTCCAGGACCAGAAAAAATATTCCGAGCGTCTGGCCATCGCCAAGAAAAATACAGATGAGGATGACGCGCTGGTGGTGATGCAGGGCAGTATTCACGCGGTACCGGTTGTCGCCGCCGCCTTCGAATTCACCTTTATGGGCGGTTCGATGGGTTCGGTGGTCGGCGAACGCTTCGTGCGCGGCGTGCAGGTGGCGCTGGAGCAGAAATGCCCGTTTATCTGTTTCAGCGCAAGCGGTGGTGCGCGGATGCAGGAAGGTTTGTTGTCGCTGATGCAGATGGCGAAAACCTGTGCGGCATTGACGCAGCTGAGCCAGGAGCGGTTGCCATTTATCTCGGTATTGACCGACCCGACCATGGGCGGCGTGTCCGCCAGCTTTGCTTTCATGGGCGACGTGGTAATCGCCGAGCCCGGTGCGCTGATCGGTTTCGCCGGAGCCCGCGTAATCCAGCAGACGGTGCGTGAAACCCTGCCGGAAGGTTTTCAGCGCGCGGAATTCCTGCTCGAACACGGTGCGGTGGACATGATCATCGACCGGCGCGAAATGAAAAATCAGCTGGCGACGCTGATCACGCTGCTGACCAATCAGTCTGCTGTGGTGGAAATCGAGAACGCCTGACCCACATTGAGACTGAATCAATACAGTCGGGTAACTTTCACGCACTGCAAAAGTTTCTCCAGGCAGAACATGAGTTGGCAGAATGACCTGGTGATTGATAGGCAAGGAATGAGCGAGCACGCGACACCGCGTTTCGCCCGGAAAACGAATTTACATGCCTGACACGCTGGCCGACTGGCTGACCTACCTTGAATCCCTGCACCCCAAAACCATTGCGCTCGGACTGGAGCGCGTGGCACAGGTCCAACAACGGCTGAATCTTCAGCCTGATTTCCCCCTCATCGTGGTCGGCGGCACCAATGGCAAGGGTTCGGTGTGTGCGATGCTGGAATCCATCCTGCACGCAGCCGGGTACCGCGTTGGCTGTTATACCTCGCCGCATTTGCTGGAATACAACGAGCGTGTGCGCATCGAAAAACACCCGGTGACTGATGCGGAACTGTGCGCTTCGTTTGAAAAAATCGAGCAGGCACGCGGTGCTGCTTTTTCAGGAATGACAGAGGTGCCGCTCACCTACTTTGAATTCGGAACATTGGCCGCGATGCAGTGTTTTATCGAACACAAGGTGGATATTGCGGTCCTCGAAGTCGGGTTGGGCGGCAGGCTGGATGCGGTGAATGTGTTCGATAACGATTGCGCGGTGATCGCCAGCGTGGATATCGACCACACCGATTATCTGGGTGACACGCGTGAACAGATCGCTTTCGAGAAAGCGGGAATCATGCGCAAACACCGCGTAACGATCTGCGCGGATATGGATGTGCCGCAGGCGATACACAGCCATGCACAACAGGTCGGCGCGGAATTATGGGTTATCGGGCGCGAATTCGGCTTTACCCTGCATCAGGGACAGTGGGATTTTCGCGGCAAGTCGGGAACGAGGAGCGCGCTGCCCTATCCCGCACTGCGCGGTGCCTACCAGTTGCCCAATGCCAGCGCGGCGCTTGCGGCGCTGGATGTGCTCAGGGACCGTTTTCCGGTCAGCATGGATGCAGTCCGGCGCGGGCTGGGTGAAATTCAGCTCGCCGGGCGCTTTCAGGTCGTTCCCGGCAGGCCTTCGCTGATACTGGATGTGGCGCACAATCCCCATGCCGCCCGCTCGCTGGCGCAGAATCTGGCCGAATTGCCGCCCTGTCCGCACACCTATGCGGTATTTGCCATGCTGGCGGACAAGGATATCGCGGGCGTGGTGTCGGCACTCGACCCCTGTATCGATACCTGGCTGGTGGCGGGCATAGATACACCGCGCGGTGCGGGCACACAGCGGTTGGAGAGTGTGCTGGAACAGTGCCGGGTACGCGGCGAGATAAAAATATGCAAAAACATACCCGATGCGCTGCGTTATGCCTATAACGCGGCAGGCGAAAATGATAGAATCCTAGTCTTCGGATCGTTCTATACGGTGGCGGAAGTGATGGTCGAAAAGGGATTGTCCATTTCCCGGTAGGCAATTAAACAGGCGAGAACAAGCATGGCAAAACAGCAAACGGAAGATGAACTGAATCTCAGGCGCAAAGCACGCCGCCGTTTGATTGGTGCAATCGCGCTCACCCTGGCGGTGGTGGTTATTTTGCCGATGGTGCTGGACAGTGAACCAAAATCCACCGGTAGCAACATTAATTTGCGCATTCCTGACCCGGATAAAGTCGGCGAATTTGTCCCGCGTGTTGCCATCCCGGAAGTGCAGCCGTCCGTAGCCAGCTCGGCTGTGGTGACCGCACCTCCCGCCGGTAACCCGGACAAGGGTAATGCTGTCGTCGTCCAGAGCCAGCCGGGCAAGGCAAACCCGGGCAAGGTAAAGCCGGCACCGCAGCAACCTGCAGAAACCCAGACCACCGGCAAGCAGGCAGGTGCCCAGGGTTATGTCGCGCAGGTCGGGGCGTATGCAAATGCGGATACCGCGAAGCAGGAATACAAAAAGCTGAAGAAGTGGGGATTTAAGGTTTATACCGAAAAAGTTGGCGGCAACATACGGGTGCGCGTGGGTCCATACACCGATCGCGACAAGACCGAAAAAGTAGCTAAACTGTTGGAAAAACATGGATACCATCCGGTGATCGTCAGCAACAAATGAACGGACTGGATTTTGCCGTTATCGGGATACTGCTGCTTTCAATGTTACTCGGTCTTTGGCGCGGCTTGCTGTATGAGGTGTTGTCACTGTTAGGCTGGCCGTTTGCGATTATTTTGAGCAAGTTGTCCGCCACCAGCGTTGCCCCGCTGATACCGATTGCACAGGAGGAGATGCGTGTTACCGCAGCCTATGTGCTGGTGTTCATTGCGGCATTGATTGTGTGGGGGATCGCGACCCGGTTGATCGCAAAAATGCTGAAGGCGATCGGTTCTGACTGGGCAGACCGGGCGATGGGCGGGTTGTTTGGGGTGATGCGTGGTGTATTGGTTGTCCTTGTGCTGGTCTGGCTGGCAGGGTTGACCCGTGTTCCGGAACAGCCTTTCTGGCGGAGTTCGCTGACCGGCAAGACGCTCGAAGCGATAGCCATTCCGACCAAAGCGTGGTTGCCGGGCAGCATTGCGCAACGCATTCATTATCGAACTCGTCGTTAATTTCTGGGATAGAAAACCATGTGCGGATTACTCGGATTGATTTCGCAATCACCGGCCAATCAGCTGTTGTATGACGGCTTGCAGGTGTTGCAGCATCGCGGACAGGATGCCGCCGGTATCGCAACCGTGGAAGGGCATACCTTCCACCTGCACAAGGACAACGGTCTGGTGCGGGACGTGTTCCGCACGCGGCATATGCGTTCGCTGCTGGGCAATGCGGGGATTGCGCACGTGCGCTACCCGACTGCAGGATCTGCCGTGGACCATAATGAGGCACAGCCGTTCTATGTGAATTCCCCGTTCGGTATCGTGCTCGGACACAACGGCAACCTGACCAATGCGGACGAACTGAAGCAGCAGCTGTTCGCGGAAGACCTGCGCCATGTCAACACCAACTCCGATTCCGAAGTGCTGTTGAATGTATTGGCGCACGAGCTGCAGGTCAATTCCAAACAATACCGACTTGATGTTGAAACCATTTTTGCGGCGGTAACCGGCGTGCATCAACGTTGCCGGGGTGCCTATGCGGTGGTCGCGATGATCGCAGGCTACGGCCTGCTGGCGTTCCGCGATATTTACGGTATCCGGCCGCTGGTGATCGGCGTGAACGAAACCGCCGCCGGCCCCGAATATCTGGTCGCATCGGAAAGCGTGGCGCTGGATACCCTGGGCTTTAAATTCCTGCGTGATATCGCGCCGGGCGAAGCGGTGTTCGTTGATTTTGACGGCAACCTGCAAAGCCGGCAATGCAGCGACAAATCCAGCCTGAATCCGTGCATATTCGAATACGTCTATCTGGCGCGCCCCGATTCGGTGATCGACGGCATCTCGGTGTACGAGACGCGCCTGTACATGGGGGAGTATCTGGCCGACAAGATCAAGCGCAGCTGGAGCGAGATCGATATCGACGTGGTGATCCCCATCCCGGATTCGAGTCGTCCCAGCGCATTGCAGCTGGCGAACCGGCTCAATATTCCGTTCCGCGAGGGTTTTGTGAAGAACCGCTACATCGGTCGCACCTTCATCATGCCGGGACAGGCGATGCGCAAGAAATCGGTGCGCCAGAAACTGAATGCCATCGGTGTCGAATTCAAGGACAAGAACGTGCTGCTGGTTGATGATTCGATCGTGCGCGGTACCACCAGCCGCGAGATCGTCCAGATGGCGCGCGATGCCGGCGCGCGCAAAGTGTATTTTGCTTCCGCGGCCCCGCCGGTGCGCTTCCCGAACGTGTACGGCATCGACATGCCCAGCCCGCAGGAACTGATCGCCACCGGACGCAGCGATGACGAAATCCGCCGCGAGATCGGCGCGGACCGCCTCATTTATCAGGACCTCGATGATCTCAAGGCGGCGGTGCACAAGGCCAACCCGAAGATAAACAACTTCGATGCATCGTGTTTCGACGGGGTCTACATCACCGGCGATATCAGCGCCGATTATCTGAACCGGGTCGAGGCGTTGCGCGGCAGCGGGGCAGC
>DATKVR010000094.1:0-23911 GCA_035529955.1 Gallionella sp. | reverse complement strand
GGTTTGCCGTCATATACCTGGCTTCTGCGGTGAAGCAGGTAACTGTCGCGTATAAACTGGTAAGGATCGATCATCGCCTCATCCAGAATTTGTTCCTGGTCCAGAAGTTGGGCGCGATGGCTGAGTCCCCTGAGCAAGTAGGACTGGTTGCGCGCGCTCATGTCGTTCAATTGATAAACGGGGCTGGCGAAGCCGTCGCCGTATAGTCCGGCCGTGTCACGCAACGTGCTCGGTCCCAGAATCGGCAGCACAAGGTAGGGACCGTTACCTATCCCCCATTTTCCAAGGGTCAAGCCAAAATCCTGGTGGTGCTTTTTCAAGTCACCCCGTGTAGCCACATCGAACAGGCCTAAAACACCAAAAGTGGAATTCACAACAAAGCGCATTCCGTCGGAAAACCCCTGCTTCAGCTTGAATTGCAGAAAATCATTGGCGGTGACATCGACATCGTCAAGATTGGAAAAGAAATTCGATACCATGTTTTTAACCAGCGAGGGCATCATCGCCTGGTATTCCCGCGCGACTGGTTTGACAACGGTCTTGTCCAGGGTGTCATTGAATTTGTAGACGCTGCGGTTGAGTGGTTCGAGCGGGTCGGCCGGATCGGTCGCCCGAGTTGAGGCACAACCGGTCAGCGCGATGACGGAAATTACCATGATGGATCGTACGATGTTCATTTTGTTATTGGCTATTCTGGATTGGCTGGGATTATACGGTTGTCCGGAAAGTCGGGGTAATGACGGGCGTCAGCGTTGCACGGGAACGGTCAGCTCGCCGATATGCAAACTGAATTTTCCGCTGCTGCGTTCGGCGAAATAATATTCCAGGCTGAATCGCACCGGCCGGAAGGCAATTTCATCCCAGGGTATTTCAGTTTTTCCGAACAGCTTGACTTCCAGGGTTTCCTGCCCGGGGCTGAAATCCAGATCGAGCAATTTTGCGCGAAACAGTATATGAACCTGGTTGATGAAGGGTAGGCTGTACATCGAATACAGTTCGCCTATCGCAATCCGTGCATTGGCCTCCTCAAGCGTTTCACGGGCGGCCGCTTCGGCAGTCGTTTCGCCATTTTCCATGAAGCCGGCTGGAAGCGTCCACAGGCCATGGCGGGGTTCAATTGCGCGGCGGCACATCAGGACCTTGTCCTCCCATTCTGGCAGTGCCCCGACAATCAATTTCGGATTCTGGTAATGCACCTCGCCGCAACTGGTGCAGACATGGCGCGTGCGGTTATCTTCCGGCGGGATACGCAGTTCGACTGGGGCACCACACAGGCTGCAATATTTCATGGGAGACCGGTCATGTAAGGTTGGCGCAAAACGACATGGTGTCGGGCGCCCTATTGGGTAATGGCGCTGACTTTGTTTGGCACCGTCGGTACCGCCTGTGGGAAGTTCAGGTTTAGCACCCGTTGCGCATCGTCGCGAAGTTTGTAAAGGCCCATAACGTCATAGCCCTTAACCAGTACCTGCAGCGCATCCTGTACCGAGGGGGTGCTCGGATATTCCGTCAATACTTCCTTGGCACGGTTCACGGCTGCAATGTCCGCACCCCTGCGCAGGTAGTATTTGGCAACATGAATTTCATATTTTGCCAGCCCGTCGAGCAAATACTGCATACGCAATCTTGAATCCGGCGCATACCTGCTGGTCGGAAAGCGCGATACCAGTTCCTTGAAGGCGGCAAAGGATTCCTTTGCCGCCTTGGGGTCCCGGTCAGTTGGGTCCTGTCCGAAAGTCAGTCCGAACGTCCCCATATCCGGCGTGAAATTGGCCAATCCCTTCACATAGTATGCATAATCGATGTACGGATTGTTCGGATACTGTTTGATGAAAGTATCGGCGGCGGAAATAGCCGATTCCGGGTCACGCTGCCGGTAATATGCGTATGCCAGATCGAGTTGAGCCTGTTGCGCGTAACGCCCGTAAGGAAACCGGGATTGCAGGGATTCGAGCTGTTTGACGGCTGATTCGAAATTATTCTTGTCAAGATCTATCTTGGCTTTCTGGTACATTGTTTCGGCAGAAGCGGTTTTTTCCTTGGCGTCGGCATCCGGCTTGGAGCCGAATGAACTGCAGGCAGTTAACGTAAACAGCATGATTACGGCTAATATAGGGCGCATGACAAATCCAGAAAAAAATTTGCGCAATTATACCACCCGCGGGGTCGGCGAGCTTGCGCGGAATACGGGCAAAACCGACCCGGGTGAGAATTTTCCGGCACCTGACCAGCTTGAGGAGGACGATAGTGTGCAGCATCTGACTATTCCCGGTGATTACGGCGGACTGCGCCTGGACCAGGCGTTGGTCAAAATTTTCCCCGAGTATTCGCGCAGCCGTTTGCAGGAATGGATCACCGGGCGACAGGTCAGGGTAGACGGTGAATTTGCCACGCCCAAGCAAAAGGTCTGGGGCGGCGAAAAACTGGAAGTACTTCCGCAGGTCCATCCCGCCGATCAGCCGTACCTGGCCGAGGATATCTCGCTGGACATCGTTTATGAAGACGATGCTTTGCTGGTGATCAACAAGCCGGTCGGACTGGTGGTGCATCCGGGCAGCGGCAACTGGGAAGGCACCTTGCTTAACGCGCTGCTGCATTACGCGCCGCAGCTGGCACAGGTGCCGCGCGCCGGCATCGTGCACAGGCTGGACAAGGATACCAGCGGTTTGCTGGTGGTGGCCAAGACCATCCCGGCGCAAACCGCACTGGTGCGCCAGTTGGAGGCGCGCAGCGTGCACCGTGAATATCTGGCGCTGGTGCATGGTGAACTGGCCCGTGCCGGCAAGGTGGATGCGCCGATAGGGCGCCATCCCACCCAGCGCGTCAAGATGGCGGTGGTGGAAAGCGGCAGGGCCGCCGTCACCCACTATGAGATCGAGAAAAAATTCCCGAGTTGCACATTGCTGCGCTGCCGTCTGGAAACCGGCCGCACCCACCAGATCCGTGTCCACCTGGCACGCATCGGCCATCCTCTGGTGGGCGACAGCGTGTATCTCAAGGGCCCGCAAAAATGCGTGCCGCAATTGCGCGCATTGCTGACCGGTTTTCCCCGCCAGGCATTGCACGCCACGCGGCTCGCGCTGGAACATCCGGTCAGCGGTGAAAGGGTGGAATGGCATGTGCCGCTGCCGCGCGACATGCAACAGCTGTTGCAGGAAATACAGGCCATCGTGAATGAGCCTGCCTGAACATTTGATCATTCCGGATTGGCCCGCGCCGTTTCATGTGAAAGCGTTGCAGACCACGCGCGCAGGGGGCATCAGCAGCCCGCCCTACGACAGCCTCAATCTCGGCGATCATGTCGGCGATGCGCCACTGGCGGTCGAACGCAACCGCATCTTGCTCAACACACTGCTGCCGAGCGAACCGGTGTGGCTCAGGCAAATGCATGGCATTCGGGTGGCGAATGCAGACATGGCGAGCTGTCTTCCCCAGGCCGATGCCTGCATCGCGCGGCACCGCGCCGCGGTGTGCGTGGTGATGACGGCGGATTGCCTGCCGATCCTGTTGTGCGATACGCAGGGCAGGGTGGTCGGTGCGGCACATGCCGGATGGAAAGGACTGGCAGCAGGGGTGATCGAAGCCACCGTGCAGGCGATGGAGGCCGCACCGGAAAATATCATGGTGTGGCTGGGCCCGGCCATCAGCCAGGATGAATTCGAAGTCGGTGACGAGGTGCGTGCGGCTTTCCTGGCGATACAGCCGCAAGCCGCCTCGGCATTCGTGCCCGGCCGGAACGGAAAATGGTACGGCGACCTCTACGCGCTGGCACGCTTGCGTCTGAATGCGCTCGGCATCAGGCGGATTCACGGCGGCGGCAGTTGCACATACCGCGAGCGCGATCGATACTTTTCCTACCGCCGTGACGGCGCAACCGGACGCATGGGGACATTCATCTGGCTGGAATAGCCGGGGCGAAGTGCCAACCTGATATAATCCGCGCCTTATTTTTACCCGCCCTGAGATGAAGAAAAATTCCTTGCCAAAAGTCGGATTCGTCTCGCTCGGTTGTCCGAAAGCGACCGTGGATTCCGAACACATCCTCACCCGTTTGCGCGCCGAGGGCTACCTGATTTCCGGGAGCTATCAGGATGCCGATCTGGTGGTGGTCAATACCTGCGGTTTCATCGACAGCGCGGTGGCTGAGTCACTTGAGGCGATCGGTGAAGCGCTGACAGAAAATGGCAAGGTGATCGTTACCGGTTGCCTGGGTGCCAAGGGCGATGTAGTGAAACAGGCACATCCCAGCGTGCTCGCCGTGACCGGTCCGCACGCGGCCGACGAGGTGATGGACGCCGTGCATCAGCATCTGCCCAAACCGCATGATCCCTATTCTGATCTGGTTCCGCCACAGGGAATACGGCTCACACCCAAACATTTTGCCTATGTGAAAATTTCCGAGGGCTGCAATCACCGCTGTACCTTCTGCATCATCCCCAGCATGCGCGGGGATCTGGTCAGTCGCCCGGTCGGCGATGTGATGCAGGAAGCGCAGAACCTGGTCAATGCCGGCGTCAAGGAATTACTGGTGATCTCGCAGGACACCAGCGCGTATGGTGTTGACGTGAAATACCGCACCGGCTTCTGGGGCGGCAAGCCGCTCAAGAGCCGCATGACCGAGCTGGCGGCAGCGATGGGCGAACTGAGAACACCCGATGGAGCGCGCGCGTGGGTGCGCCTGCATTATGTCTATCCTTATCCGCACGTGGACGAAGTGATCCCGCTGATGGCCGAGGGCAAGATTCTGCCCTACCTGGACATCCCGTTCCAGCATGCCAGCCAGCGCATCCTGAAACTGATGAAGCGTCCGGCCAGCAGCGAGAATGTACTGGCGCGCATCAAACAATGGCGCGAAATCTGTCCGGACATTACCCTGCGCAGCACTTTTATCGTCGGTTTCCCGGGCGAGACCGAAGCAGAATTCACCGAGCTGCTGGATTTCCTGAAACAAGCGCAGCTGGATCGTGTTGGCGCTTTCGCCTATTCCCCTGTGGACGGCGCGGTAGCGAACGCCTTGCCCAACCACATCCCGCCCGAGTTGCAGCAAGAGCGCCTTGCACGGCTGATGTTGCTGCAGGAGGAAATCAGCGAACAGCGGTTGAAACGCAAGATCGGCAAGATGATGAAGGTACTGGTGGATGAAGTGGACAATGACGGTGCGGTTGCGCGCAGTTCCGCAGACGCGCCTGAAATTGATGGCGTGGTGTACATCGACAACGGATCATCACTGAATCCCGGAGATCTTGTTGAAGTGAGGATTACCGATTCAGATACCCACGATCTGTGGGCTGAGATCGTCGAACCGCAATTGCTTTCCTGAGCTTGGCGGGTGGGGGTTACCCCTTGCCCAGACTCCCGGGGCCATCAACCTTGCCGCCGGGATAATCGCCGTCCTGCGGAGACATGCCATCCCGCTGGTTCAAGTCGCTTTTGAACTGCTGGCGTTGTTCCGGCGACATGTCTTTGAAGTGTTCGCGCATTTCCTTGCGGCGTTCCTCGCGTTGTTTGGGCGGCATGTCCTTCCAGTGCTCTTGCAGCAACACACGAATTTGTTCGCGCTCCGCGGTTGGCATTTGTTCCCAGTGTTCACGGATGTCTTTTCGTTGCTCGGCAAGTTGCCCGGGGGTCATGTTTTGTATCTCCTGGCGCAACAGTTCACGTTCATTAATACGCTGCGCCGGCGTCATGGATTTCATGCGCTCGATGTGTTCCTGAAAGGTGAGTTTGTGTGCTCCGGCCGTGTTCGAAGCGGTTGCCGGTGGAGCGCCCTTCAGATTCGGGGTATCGGCTGCCAGCGCGTTAAGGCTAAACCAGGCAGCGATGGCCGCAGCAATTATAACCAACCGCTTATTCACGGTTTTTTGCTGGATAAGCGGAATGGCGGGATGATTCTCAAGTGTCATGTCTGGCGGTTTCGTAGTGACTTTAGGCAATTTATTCATGAATTTTTCCCAAGACTATCAACTACTCAACCATGAACGCTTCGTATGGTAGTGCGAGCCTGTAAATAAAGTGTTTTTTTTGGAGCAAAAGTTGTAAATATTTGTATCCGCCGTACAACAGATAGCAACCTGATGCCGCTTCTGTGTATCATTCGGTCATGACTATTGCACAGCGTATTCTGATTGTTGATGACGATGCCCGTTTGCGCGAGCTGTTGCTGCGCTATCTGTCCGAGCAGGGCTTCGAGGCCAAGGCGGTCGGCGACGGCAAATCGCTGGACAAGGCCTTGACATTAAAGCGCTACCACTTGCTGGTGCTGGACTTGATGCTGCCGGACGAAGACGGGTTGGCGATTTTGCGCCGGCTGCGCGGTGCCGGTGAGAACGTCCCGGTGATTCTGCTCACCGCCAAGGGCGACGAGATCGATCGCATCGTCGGTCTGGAAATGGGCGCAGATGATTATCTGCCCAAGCCGTTCAATCCGCGCGAACTGGTGGCGCGCATCCATGCGGTTTTGCGCCGCAAAGGGTCGCAGCCGGTCGGTGCACCCGAAATTGAGGAAAAGAGTGTCGCGTTTGGTGACTGTGAACTGGATTTGGCCACGCGCGTGCTGACAAGAAGCGGCGAGCAAATCTCCCTGTCCACCGGAGAATTCGCGTTGCTCAGGACCCTGGTTATGCATCCGCGCCAGCCACTGTCACGCGACAAGCTGATGGAGCTTGCCCGCGGCCGGGATCATGACCCGTTTGATCGTGCCATTGATGTGCAGGTATCGCGCCTGCGCAAGCTGATCGAGCCCGATCCGGCCAAACCGCGTTTCATCCAGACGGTGTGGGGGCACGGGTATGTGTTCGTCCCGGACGGAGCCAGCCCTTGATTCATTCGCCGAGGTCTTTGCTGGCCCGGTCATTTTTGATCATTGCTGTATTGATTGTTTTGTCACTTGTGGCCTCAGTGGTGATATTCCGACAAGTGCAGCAGGAACCGCACGCAAAGCAGATGGCGCAACTGGTTGTGTCGGTGGTCAACCTGACCCGGGCAGCCGTGCTGTCTGCGGCGCCCGAATGGCGTTCCGCACTGCTCGCTGAATTGGCCGGATCGGAGGGATTGCGTCTGCACATGGCGGATAGCACCGATGTGCTCAAGCCGTTGCCGGATTACCCGGAAGAAATGCGCCTGATGATGGAGAAAGTGCGCAAAAGGCTGGGCGGCAACACCCGTTTTGCATCCGAACGAAACGGCGAGGAAGCTTTGTGGGTAAGCTTTTTCATCGGTCACGAAGAGTTCTGGATTGCGCTGCCCAAGGATCGTTTCGAGCAGCCGGTATCCGAGGTGTTGCTGCCCTGGAGCCTGCTGGTTTTAGTGCTGGCATTGCCCGGTGCATATTTCACTGCGCAGCAGATAACGCGACCGCTGAAGCGAATCGCACAGGCTGCCTTGCAGGTGGGACAGGGAACCTGGCCGCAGCCGCTTCCCGAAACCGGGGCGCAGGAAATCGTCACGGTATCACGGGCCATCAACCAGATGTCTGCCGATCTTGCGGCCAACGAGCGCGAGCGCGCGCTGGTGCTGGCGGGTATTTCGCATGATTTGCGCACACCGCTGGCCAGGGTGCGTATCGCCGCCGAATTGAGCGCGGATGAATCGTTGCGCGAGGGGCTGGTTGCAGATGTGGAGCAGATGGATGCCGTGATTCAGCAATTCCTCGACTATGCGCGCCTCGACGAAAATGAAGCAAGGGTAAAGACAGATTTAAAATTATTGATCCAGGAGGTTGCGCAACAGTTTTCCGCGCATGCCCGGATGTTGACGCTTGAATTGCGCGATGCCATTTCGGTTCCAGTCAGGCCCCTGTTATTGAAGCGCGCACTGTCCAACTTGCTGGATAACGCGATCAAGCACGGCGGGGGCGACATCACCGTGCGACTCTGGCGGGAGGCGGGCAATATCATGATCACGGTAGCGGATCAGGGCAGCGGCATTCCCCACGCACAGCATGCAACGGTGAAACGACCCTTCGTCAGGCTGGAATCCGCACGCAGCAACTCAACCGGATCGGGTCTGGGTTTGGCCATCGTCGAACGTGCCGCGCGTTTGCACGACGGGGAATTCATTCTGGCGGATAACGAGGCGGGCGGTTTACTGGCCAAACTGATATTGCCCATAGCGGCAAATTCCGCGACGCAGTCATGATGTATCAGACGCAGAGCGTTCCGCTATTCGGCAAGAATATGCTCAGTCTTTGGTGTGATTTTTGTCGATAACTTCGCTGTCGATGTCGCTGGTCTGGCTGTTCTCTTTTATTTGTCTGGCCGCTTCATCATCGGAGCGCATCCCTTCCTTGAAGCCCTTTACTGCGCTGCCAAGATCGCTGCCGACGTTGCGCAGTTTCTTGGTGCCGAAGACCAATACGATCACCAGCAACACGATCAGCCAGTGCCATATACTTAATTCACCCATCTTGCCCTCCCTAAAAATAACATAACCCCGGCCTTCCATACCGCCGGCCGTCAGGCTGGCAAACCGGCTGCTTATAAACCATCGAAATATGCCAGGCGGATCCTTGCGTATGCTGTTGGCTTTGTGAAAGAGCTGCAAATAAGCATGCTCGGCATAAACTGTAATAACCAAGCGGTTATTCTACCGCTTCGTATTGCCGGTTTATCAATATTTGTTTGCCCGCCAGTGTCACATTTGGTAACAAATAATTCAGGTACCGGGCAGATTTATCCGTCGCGCTGCTATCGGTGAGTGTCGTTTTCCCACCAATCCGATGGTGCGACAAATTTTTGTCGCGTGCTGTACGGATGCGGGGGAGTTGCGCCAGGCGAATGTGGGTTCCTGGAAAATAGTCAGGGATCAAACGGTATCGAAAAATGCAACCGCTTCCGCTGCGACCCGGGTGCGCTTCATTGGCGGCAAGCTCTGCCAGACGCGTTTGCCGTATGGTTTGCTGATCAGGCGCGGATCGCAGATCATCAGTACGCCGCGATCCGTTTCATCGCGTATCAGTCTTCCCGCACCTTGCTTAAGGGCGATGATGGCGCGCGGCAACTGGTATTCCATGAACGCGTTGCGTCCCTGTTTGTTGAGCTGCGCAATGCGC
This sequence comes from Gallionella sp., assembly GCA_035529955.1. Taxonomy (GTDB): domain Bacteria; phylum Pseudomonadota; class Gammaproteobacteria; order Burkholderiales; family Gallionellaceae; genus Gallionella. The sequence continues at coordinate 14,862 of DATKVR010000094.1, read as the reverse complement.
GCTGCCAGCACCGGATCGTCTGGCGGGGCGAACGGCAGCTTGTCGATGATCACCAGCGACAGGGCTTCGCCGCGCACGTCCACCCCCTCCCAGAACGATTGGCTGCCCAGCAGCACCGCGTTGCCGAGCGAGCGAAAGCGCGTCAGCAACTCGTTGCGCGAGCCTTCGCCTTGCAGCAGCAGCGGAAAGTTCCAGCCGCGCCGGTCGAATTCAGCCTGCAGGATCTCATGGGCGCGCTGCATCGCGCGCAGACTGGTGAACAGAAAAAATGCGCGACCCTTGCTCGCTTCGAGCAGTGGCAACGCGGCCTGCACCACCGCCTCGGTATAGCCTTCGCTGTTCGGTTCCGGCAGGTTGGCAGGAACATACAGCAATGCCTGTTCGGCATAGTTGAACGGGCTGTCCCAGCACGCGGTCTTCGCCTTGAACAGGCCCATCTCGCCCTGATAGTGCGAAAAATCCTGTTTCACCGCCAGCGTTGCGGAGGTGAATATCCAGGCCCGGGCGCTGCCGGCGATCTGCTTCTCGAAAATTTCGGCGATGGACAGCGGCGTGGTATTGAGTTGCAGCGAATGGTGGAAAACTTCAAGCCAGCGTACCTGGTCGGGTTCGTCGCCTGTTTGCCAATGCTTGAGTTGCTGTGCCAGTGCCTGGGTGCGCTGCCAGCAGTTTTCCAGGCCTTCGCTGCGCTCCGCCTGTTTTTCCAGCAGCCCGGACAGCTGTGCCAGCTTCTCGCCCAGGGTCTTCAGCGCAGGCGCAAACTCCCTGAAGCTTTCCGTCGCGGAGGCGGGCATGCGGCCTTCCTTTTTGAACACCAGACGCAAGTCGCGCGCGGCCTTGTCCAGTTCGTCGCATGCCTTGGGCAGCGCCGCGAAATCCTTTGCGCCGGCCGCCGCCTCGAGGCGCGTGTCGCGCGCCAGATCGAGCAGCAGCGAAGTGGACAACGTCTCTCCAAAAAACAGGCTGGCGGTTTCCGGCAACTGGTGCGCCTCGTCGAAGATCACCGTGTTGCAGGCCGGCAGCAGTTCCGCGACGCCCTCGTCGCGCAACATCACATCGGCGAAGAACAGGTGATGGTTCACCACCACGATGTCCGCTTTCATCGCCTCGGTACGCGCCTTGAGCACAAAGCACTCCTTGTGGTTGGGACATTCCTGGCCGAGACAGTTGTCCCGCGTCGAGGTGACTTGCATCCAGATCGGTGCGTTTTCCGGCACGTCGGCCAGCCCGCTTTTGTCGCCGGAATCGCTGACCTTGGCGTAGCTCTTGATCTTGCCCAGATGCTTGATGTCCTCGCGAGCCGCAAAACGTCCGTCGCTCAATGCGCGTTCCAGATGATAGTGGCACACATAGTTGGCGCGCCCCTTGAGCAACGCCACCGAAACCGGCGCCTTGAGCGCATCGCGCACCATCGGCAGGTCTTTCTGGAACAGCTGGTCCTGCAGGTTCTTGGTGCCGGTCGAGATGATCACCTTGCCGCCCGCGAGCAGCGCGGGAACCAGGTACGCAAAAGTCTTTCCGGTACCGGTTCCCGCCTCGACCACGAGGATCGCGTTGTCGCGTATCGCCTCGGCAACGGCCAAGGCCATTTCGCGTTGTTGCGCGCGCGGACGGAACGATACGACTTCGGTAGCAAGCGGGCTCTGTTCGGAAAAGAAACGTTCTACTTCGATGGACACGGTGGGAAAATATATCCTGACTAAAGGTGCTAGGGTTATCGGCTGGGGGTTGCGTTCCAGTGCCGTGTCAATTTTACGCGAGGGCGTATCATCGCGGTACGAATTTCGAGATTCATATGCGAAAGGAGGTGCAGCGATGGCGAAAAGAACTTTTCCATTATCCCGCGTTTACAGCCTGCTGGAACCGGGCCCGGTGGTGCTGGTGACCACGGCGCACAAGGGCAGGGCGAACATCATGACGCAGTCGTGGCACACGATGATGGAGTTCGTGCCGCCGCTGGTGGGCTGCGTGATCAGCGGCCGCAACTACAGCTTTGATGCATTGGTCGCGAGCAAAGAATGTGTGATCAATATCCCGACGGTGGAACTGGCTAAGCAGGTGGTGGGGGTCGGCAATTGTTCCGGAAAGAAAGTGGACAAGTTCAGGAAATTCAAACTGACGCCGCTGCCCGCCTCGCAGGTGGACGCGCCGCTGCTTGCCGAATGCTACGCCAATCTCGAATGCAGGGTTGCCGATAGTAGGCTGGTGAACCGGTACAACTTCTTCGTGCTAGAGGTGGTCAAGGCGTGGATCGACCCCGCAATGAAGAATCCACGCACCCTGCATCACCGGGGCAAGGGGGTGTTCTTGGTGGGCGGCGAGACGATCAAGTTGCCTTCAAAAATGAAGTGACCCGCTTGCTTGCAACAGGACCATCTGCCCGGTGCGGGTCAGGGGCGAATGTAAGCGTAGCCTTCCCGTTCCTTTTTGATGACCTCAACTACGCCGGATGGGACATAGCTGGTATTCGGCAGCATGTCTGCATCGGTCAGCTTCATGCTTCTCATGGTATTTTGGCAAGCCACGATAGTGATACCCGCCTTTTTTGCCTGGTCGACTCGGTTGCCGACGAGAGAATCCATCTTGAGCATGCCTATTCCGGGGCCGTAGGTGACAATCTCGATATCAACATTGTTCGCCCCTAGTGCATGTTGTACATTATTCGCGTTGTTGAGCGCCAGGTTCCATTTGCCGCTGTCGGCATCGCTGACCTGTATGACCACCCGTTCTTTTGCTGCATCATGTGGTTCAGAGGCTGTTGCGTTGAATGATGTCATGGATATCGATAGGGCAAATGCGGCAACAAGTATATTAAAGTATTTCATTTGTGTTTGTCCTCGTGAATTATAAGTTTCTAAACTTGCAAGCAACTACAGCCACTCCCGATCGGCGGAATGGTGAAATTCATCCCGGTTGTTTTTAAATTCTCCTTGCCGTAGTTGCGAAGATTCTAGCATGCTGTCGCTGAGATTCGATCTAAATACCCGGGGGTGATAATCGGGTTGCTGCGAAATGCGGCAAACGGCGATACTGTACGAATTGGGTTGATCAATATTGCCGATGGTTATTGCAGCCAGCCCGGCACAGGGAGACAGGCAATGCAGATTTGGGTGGATGCCGACGCGTGTCCCAAGGTCATCAAGGAAATCCTGTTCCGTGCTGCGGACAGGCGGCAACTCCGGCTGACGCTGGTTGCAAACAGGCCGCTGTATTGTCCACCTTCGCGGTTTATCCGCACCATGCAGGTGCCGGCGGGTTTTGATGTGGCCGATGACAGAATCGCCGGGCTGGTCGAGCGGGGTGACCTGGTGATCACAGCCGATATTCCGCTTGCCGCGGATGTGATCGCGCGGGGCGGTCATGTCTTGAATCCGCGCGGGGAGTTCTATACCGTTGACACGATCAAGGAAAGGCTGACCATGCGTAATTTCATGGATGGCTTGCGCGGCAGCGGCGTGGAGACGGGTGGCCCGCCGATTTTCAATCAGGGCGACCGCCGGGAATTCGCCAACCAGCTGGATAAATTTCTGGCCAAACATTCAGGTGACTCGGGGGTGAGCAGCGTTGCTGGTATGGTGTATTGAACTGGGGTATGCTTTGCATGTCTATCGCCGGGTAAAGGAGCGCAAAAAATGCTGCATTATTTACGTAATCCACTGGTTTATCTGATACCCATAGCCTTGCTGCTCTCGGCTTGCGCCTCGACACGGCTTACCTCGGTCTGGAAAGACCCGTCATACCAGACACGCCCCGCCAGGATACTGGTCATCGGCATGGCCAGGAGCCCGCTCAACAGAAGGCTGTTCGAGGACGAATTTGTCCGCCAGCTGGAAGCGCATGGCGCATCTGCGATTGCGAGCTATACCGTTCTGACCGATGCGCAGCAGGGCGATCAGGCGGTGATCGCGAAAAAAGTAACCGAGCTGGGCGCGGATGCGGTGTTGATCACCCGGCTGGTCAGCAAGAAAGTCGTGCAGGTCTATGTGCCGGGCACACCCTATTATCCGCCGCCGTATTACGATAACTGGCCGGACTATTATGTTTATGGCTACCGTTATATGTACACGCCGGGTTATATCGCCAACGACGAATATGCGGTCATCGAGACCAACCTGTATGATGCAAGGACCGACAAGTTGATCTGGGCTGCGTCATCGGAGACCGGAATAAACGACTCAAACAAGAATCTCATCAGGTCCTACATCAAAGTCATGGTGAACAACATGATCGGACTGGGGCTGCTGGGCAAATAAACCTGTTCGGCACGCGCGAGAGTTGCGCTGGTTCATTATGCGACCGCTCAATTGTTGAATAATAGCCCCCGCATATGCGGGGGCTCGATAACCGGCATCAAATTCCTCCGGCTAGCCACAAAAAAAGCCAAATAAAAAATAAACATGGCAAAACCAAAAACGATTTACTCCTGTACTGAATGCGGTGGGCAGGTATCCAAGTGGCAGGGTCAGTGCCCGCATTGCGGCGCATGGAACACCCTGGTTGAGAGCGTGGCGGAAGTTGCGGCGAGCGGAAAGAATCGCTTCAATGCGCTTGCGGCAAGCGGAAAAGTTCAGAAGCTCGCCGAGGTGGAGGCTGCAGAGGTGCCGCGCACACCCACCGGCATCGTCGAATTTGATCGCGTGCTGGGCGGCGGGCTGGTGCAGGGCGCGGTGGTGCTGATCGGCGGCGATCCCGGCATCGGCAAGTCCACGCTGTTACTGCAGACGCTGGCGCATCTCTCCTCGCACAAAAGAGTGCTGTATGTGAGCGGAGAGGAATCGACCCAGCAGATCGCATTGCGCGCCAAGCGGCTGGCGCTGGATGCCCACGGCATGCACCTGCTCGCCGAAATCCAGCTGGAACAGATTCAGGCAGCCATAGCGCAGGAAAAGCCGGATGTGGTGGTGATCGATTCCATCCAGACCGTGTATTCCGACCAGCTGACCTCCGCGCCCGGCTCGGTATCGCAGGTGCGCGAATGTGCGGCGCAACTCACCCGTGTCGCCAAGGGCGGCAACATCACCATGATCCTGGTCGGCCACGTCACCAAGGAAGGCGCGCTGGCCGGGCCGCGCGTGCTGGAGCACATTGTGGACACGGTGCTGTATTTCGAGGGCGACACCCATTCCAGTTTCCGCCTGGTGCGCGCATTCAAGAACCGCTTCGGTGCGGTGAACGAACTCGGCGTGTTCGCGATGACCGAAAAAGGCCTGCGCGAAGTGAGCAATCCGTCCGCGCTGTTCCTGTCGCAGCACGGCGCGCAGGTCGCCGGATCCTGTGTGATGGTGACGCAGGAGGGCACGCGCCCGCTGTTGGTCGAGATACAGGCGCTGCTCGACGAAGCCCATTCTCCCAGCCCGCGGCGTTTGTCGCTGGGTCTGGAACAGAACCGGCTGGCGATGCTGCTCGCGGTGCTGCACCGCCATGCCGGTATCGCCTGCTTCGACCAGGACGTGTTCATCAACGCGGTGGGCGGCGTGAAGATCACCGAGCCGGGTGCAGACCTCGCAGTGCTGCTCGCGATCGTGTCCTCGCTGAAGAACAAGCCGTTGCCGGAAAAAATGGTGGTGTTCGGCGAGGTCGGTCTTGCCGGTGAGGTGCGTCCGGTGCAGCGCGGCCAGGAACGGTTGAAAGAGGCCGCCAAGCTGGGTTTCACCCATGCGATCATCCCCAAGGCCAATGCGCCCAAGCAAAAGATCGCCGGCATGGAAATCATCGCGGTGGATCGTGTCGAGGATGCGGTCAACCGGATGCGTTAAGGCGGGTGCGTCAGGCCGGATACATCAGATTCGGAACGAAAGGGAAGCAATGGGCAAGACACGATTGGAAGCATTCAGTGACGGCGTGATCGCCATCATCATCACCATCATGGTGCTGGAGCTGAAAGTGCCGCACGGTTCCGATTTCGAATCCTTGCTGCCGTTGCTGCCGGTCTTTTTGAGCTACGTGCTCAGCTTCGTTTACCTGGGCATTTACTGGAACAATCACCACCACATGCTGCACACGGTACAGCGTGTCAGCGGCGGGATACTGTGGGCGAATCTGCATTTATTGTTCTGGTTGTCGCTGGTCCCCTTTGTCACCGGCTGGATGGGGGAGAACCATTTCGCCGCACTGCCGACCGCGCTGTACGGCGTGGTGCTGCTGATGGCCGCAATCGCTTACTGGATATTGCAGAATATCATTATCGCGGCGAGCGGCGGCAGGGAGTCGCTGCTGGCGAAAGCGGTAGGCAATGATCGCAAGGGAAAAATGTCACCGCTGCTGTATGCCATCGCGATTGCAACCGCATTCTGGAATCAGTGGCTGGCAGATGCGCTCTACGTACTGGTTGCCATCATCTGGCTGGTGCCGGACCGGCGTATCGAGCGGATCATGGACAAATGAAATTGCCGTATATGTCCGTGCACGTAATGTTTGTTATGCCAGCGTGAACGGATTGCTTGTCATTGTGCTGGTTGCGGTATCGCGCTAAAGTGGCAGCACACAAAATAATAATTCGGGAGATGCAATTATCATGATAATTACCGTTCTGGTTGCTCTGACCGTTTTCATCTTGCTGGCATTTTTCCGTGCTTCGATCACCAGTTGGGTATTGGCCATCATCGTGGTGGTACCGGTGATCGCGATTGTGGCGCGTTTCTCTGATAACGTGCTGATCCTGATCGGCGCAGCGCTGTTTCTGTTTGTTGCGCTGTTCGGTATTCCCTACCTGCGCCGCAATGTGATCAGCGCCGCGGTATTCAGGATTTTCCGCAAGGTCCTGCCGCAAATTTCCGCCACCGAACAGGAAGCGATCGATGCCGGCACGGTGTGGTGGGATGGAGAGCTGTTCAGCGGCAACCCGGATTGGGGCAAGCTGCTGGCCTTCCCCAAGTGCGGACTGGGTGAGCGGGAACAGGCCTTTCTGGACAACGAAGTCGAGCAGCTGTGCGCGATGCTGGACGATTGGGACATCACGCACAATCGCGCCGACCTGCCTCCCGAAGTCTGGCAATTCATCAAGGACAAGGGCTTTTTCGGGATGATCATCCCGAAGCGCTACGGCGGGCTGGAGTTTTCCGCGCAGGGCCACTCGGCGATCGTGAGCAAAGTCGCTTCGCGCAGCGGCACGGCCGCCGTGACGGTGATGGTGCCGAATTCCCTGGGACCGGCCGAACTGTTGCTGCACTACGGCACAGAAGAGCAAAAGGAAAAATATCTGCATCGGCTGGCGAAGGGTCAGGAAGTGCCCTGCTTCGCGCTGACCGGTCCGTTCGCCGGCTCGGATGCCGGTGCGATCCCCGATTACGGCATCGTGTGCCACGGCGATTTCGGCGGCCGGCAGAATGTGCTGGGCATGCGCCTGACCTGGGAGAAACGCTACATCACCCTCGCCCCGGCAGCCACGCTGCTCGGTCTGGCGTTCAAATTGTATGACCCGGAACGGTTGCTCGGCGGCGAAACCAGCCGCGGCATCACGCTCGCGCTGATTCCCACCGATACCCCGGGCGTGCAGATCGGCCGTCGCCATTTTCCGCTGAATTCCGCTTTCCTGAACGGTCCGACGCAGGGCAGGGATGTGTTCATCCCGATGGAGTACATCATCGGCGGCACGTCGCGCGTCGGGCAGGGCTGGCGCATGCTGATGGAATGCCTGGCGGCGGGACGCTCGATCTCGCTGCCGGCCAGCAGCATCGGCGGCATGAAGCTGGTCGCGCGCACCAGCGGGGCATACAGCCGCGTGCGCAAACAATTCAAGGTGCCGATCGGCAAATTCGAAGGGGTGGAAGAACCGCTGGCACGCATCGGCGCGCACACCTACATGGTCGAAGCGGCGCGCCGTTTCACCGCGCTGGCTGTCGACCTGGGCGAGAAGCCCTCGGTGGTCTCGGCCATCATCAAATACCACTCCACCGAGCGCTGCCGCGTCGTGATCAACGATGCGATGGATGTGCACGGCGGCAAGGGCATAAGCCTCGGGCCGGACAACTATCTGGGCCGCTTCTACCAGCAGATGCCGGTCGCGATCACCGTGGAAGGCGCGAATATCCTGACCCGCACGCTGATGATCTTCGGCCAGGGCGCGATACGCTCGCATCCCTATGTGCTGAAGGAGATCGCCGCGGTCAACGACCATGACCGCAACCGTGCGCTGCACCAGTTCGACGATGCGCTGTTCGGTCATATCACGTTTGCCTTGAGCAATGCCTCGCGCAGCCTGGTGTTTGGATTTACCGGCGGACGCGGCATGGCAACCCCGCACGGCCGGGAAACACGGCGCTATTACCAGCAGTTGACGCGCTACTCGGCGGCCTTCGCGCTCAGCGCCGATATCGCGATGGCCGTACTGGGCGGTGCGCTGAAGCGGCGCGAGAAAATCTCCGCCCGTCTGGGCGATGTGTTGAGCCAGCTGTATCTGTGTTCGGCAACGCTGAAACGCTTCGAGGACGAGGGCCGCCCTGCCGAGGACTTGGCGCTGCTGGACTGGGCAATGCAGGATTCGCTGTTCCAGATCCAGCAGGCATTCGACGGCGTGATCAGGAATTTTCCGAATGCGTTGATGCGCGGCTTGATGCGTGCCCTGATTTTTCCGCTGGGCCGGTGTATTTCTCCGCCATCGGATCATCTCGGCCACCGGATCGCCACCCTGCTGATGCAACCCGGTGTGGCGCGCGATCGGTTGACTTCGGGTATATACATTCCCGACGATGAACAGGATGCGGTGGGCGCGCTGGAAGCAGCCCTGGCCAGCACGCTGGCCTGCGAACCCCTGCAGATCACGCTGCAGCAGGCGCGCAAGGACGGCAAGCTGAAGGCGCTGGAAGAATTGTTGCGCATCGCCGAAGCGCGCGACCAGGGTCTGATCAGCGCGGAACAGGCATTGCAGCTGGAACGCGACTACGCGCTGCGCCGCAAGGTCATCATGGTGGATGATTTTGACCCGGCGCATTTGCGCGCCGCAACCTAGCAAATGAACATTTGAGGGATACTTTGCTTATGAACGACTTGCGCGGCAAGACGATTTTCATCAGCGGATCGAGCCGGGGTATCGGACGCGAGATCGCACTGCGCTGCGCCCGCGACGGCGCGAATCTGGTGATCACCGGCAAAACTGCCGATCCTCACCCCAAATTGCCCGGTACCATCCACAGCGTGGCCGCTGAAGTTGAGCAGGCAGGCGGAAAGGCGCTGGCGATCCAGCTGGATGTGCGCGACGAGCTGGCGATCCAGGCCGCCGTGGAACAAACCGTGAAAACCTTTGGCGGCATCGACGTGCTGGTCAACAACGCCAGCGCGATCAACCTGACCTCCACCCTGGATACACCGGCCCGGAGACTCGACCTGATGTGGGATGTGAACATGCGCGGGACATTTTTGATGTCGCAGGCCTGCATTCCGCACCTGAAAAAATCCGCCAACCCGCATATCCTGACCCTGTCCCCGCCGTTGAACATGGATGCAAAATGGTTCGCGCCGCATGTGGCCTATACGATTTCAAAATACGGGATGAGTCTGTGCACACTGGGCATGGCGCGCGAGTTTGCCGCGCGCGACAGTACGGACAAGGGTATCGCGGTGAATTGCCTGTGGCCTCGCACCACCATTGCCACCGCCGCGATCGAGTTCAACTTTCCCGAGGCTGTCATGCGCGCTTCGCGCAAGCCGTCCATCATGGCGGATGCGGCGCATGCGATCCTGACGCGCGACAGCAATACTTGCAGCGGGAATTTTTTCATCGACGAAGAGGTGTTGCGCGAAGCGGGTGTGGACAATCTTGACGAATATGCCGTGTCGCCCGGCACACCGTTGTTTCGCGATCTTTTTCTGGACTGAGGGGAGGGAAATGCCGCGCGGTATCGGGCACTATATCAAGCCGGAAGAAGCGGTCACGCTGCATGGCCTGTTCATCGAGCGGGCAAAGCGTACCCCTGACTCCGTTGCCTACCGTTACTTCGATACCCGGCAGGATGCCTGGCTGGCGCTGAGCTGGGCACAGATGCGCGACCGGGTGGCACGCTGGCAGGCGGCACTGTTGCGCGAAAACCTGGCGACCGGCGACCGGGTTGCATTGATGTTGCGCAACTGCCCCGAGTGGGTGATGTTCGAGCAGGCGGCGATGTCGTTGGGTCTGGTCGTGGTGCCGCTGTATACCGTGGACCGGCCGGACAATGCCGCCTATATCATCGACAATGCACAGGCAAAGGTGCTGCTGTTCGAGACAGATGAACAGTGGCAGGAGATACACTCCGTGCGAGACCAGCTCGGCTGCGTGCAACGCATGGTCAGTCTGGACAGGATCACCGCAGCCGATGAGCCGCGACTGAGCCACTCAGACGCGTGGCTGCCTGCCGAAGCGGTGTTGCAGTCCGAGCGGCCGCGCATTCGCGACGAGCTGGCAACCATCATCTATACCTCGGGCACCACCGGCAAGCCCAAGGGCGTGATGCTGTCGCACCACAACATCATCTACAACGCCTATGCCTCACTGAACACATTCAAGGAAGGCCTGGACAGCACCGACATCTTCCTGTCGTTCCTGCCGCTGTCGCATACGTTCGAGCGCACCGCGGGCTATTACATGGCGATGATGGCGGGCGCGGCAGTCGGCTATGCGCGTTCCATCCCGTTGCTGGCAGACGACCTGAAAATCATCCGTCCCACCGTGCTGGCCTCGGTGCCGCGTATCTACGAGCGCATCTACAACGCCATCCACGCCAGGCTGGAGGAAGGCCCGCCGCTGCGGCACAGGCTGTTCACGCTCACCGTGGAGGTCGGCTGGGATCGTTTCGAACAGCAGCAGGGGCGGGGTGCATGGACGCCGAAAATGCTGCTCTGGCCGCTGCTCAAAAAACTTGTGGCGGACAAGGTGATGGACAGGCTGGGCGGGCGGCTGCGCCTCTCGGTCAGCGGTGGCGCCGCGCTGCCGCCCAAGGTGTCGCGCCTGTTCATTGCGCTGGGCTTGCCGCTGGTGCAGGGATACGGCATGACCGAGACCAGCCCGGTGGTATGCGTCAACCACGTCGAGGACAACCGTCCTTCCACAGTCGGTCCGCCGCTGGAAGGCATACAGATACGCATCGGCGATCAGAATGCGCTGCTGGTGAAGGGGCCGTGCAACATGCTGGGCTACTGGAACAACCCGGAAGCCACTGCCGCGATGATAGACGAGGACGGCTGGCTCAACACCGGCGACACCGCGAGCATAGGCCAAAGCGGCCATGTCACCATCACCGGCCGGCTGAAGGAAATTATCGTGATGTCCAACGGCGAGAAGATACCGCCTGCCGACATGGAAGAAGCGATATTGCGCGACAATCTGTTTGACCAGTTGATGGTCTACGGTGAGGGACATCCCACGCTACTGGTGCTGGCGGTATTGAATCCCGACAAATGGAAGGAGTTCGCGCAGCAGGTGGGTGTGCGCCCCGACATGCCGGAATCGCTGCATGACTCGCGCGTCGAGCAGCAGGTTTTGCAACGCATCGCCGAGCAGATCAAGGGCTTCCCCGGCTATGCCAAGGTACGCCGGGTATTGCTGCAAACCGAACCGTGGAGCATAGAGAACGGCATGATGACACCCACGCTCAAGCTCAAACGCGCAAAGGTGGTGGTACATTATTCCGAACAGATAAAACAACTATACGAAGGACGCAAATCTTGAGTGACCATCCGCTTACCACCTTGCCACAGCGCGAGCCGACCATCCGTGTCGCGGCGATGCCGGCCAACGCCAATTACACCGGCGACATCTTCGGCGGCTGGCTGATGGGGCAAGTAGACATCGCGGGCAGCATTCCGGCATTGCATCGCGCCAAGGGGCGTGTTGTCACCGTGGCGGTGAATTCCTTCGTGTTCAAGCAGCCGATCTTCGTCGGCGACCTGGTGAGTTTCTATACGCGCATCATCAAGGTGGGGCGCACCTCGATCACTGTTGAAGTCGAGGTGTTTGCACAACGGGACCCGATCAAGCCGGTATGCGTCAAGGTAACCGAAGCCACGTTGACCTATGTGGCGGTCAGCGATGATCGGAAACCCCGGCTCGTTCCACCGGAAGAATAACAATATCGTTCGGCTGTCCGTGCTGGAAACCGGGCCATCGAAATCATCACCGTAAAAGTGAAATGCCCAGATGCACCGATTTTTTCAGTCGCAGTAATTGCATTGCAGCAAGTCAGGAACTTCGATCAATCAAACGGGAGAGTTCAAATGAATAAATTCAAGTCAGGTCTTGTATTGCTGGCCACCCTGATACTGGTGGCTTGCGGAGGCAACAACGATGTGCCCGGCAAACCCCAGTTCACCGCGCTGGTTTCGTTTGGCGACAGCTTGAGCGATGTCGGTTCGTACAATGTGGGGGTCATTAATTACTATGGAGGAGGGCAATTCACGATCAACGCGGCTTCCACCGTGAAGGCCACCACGCCGACCAACTGGACCGAGTTTACCTCGCTCAGCCTGAACCTGGGCATGCCCTGTGCAGCGCAGACGGGTCTGGATGATGGAACTTTGGGTTCAGTGTCTTCCACGCTAGGTGTCACTTATGTGATGCCACCCGTCGATCATGCTGGATGCACCGGTTATGCCCAGGGTGGCTCACGGGTCACCGATCCTGTGGGAATTGGCAATGCATCCAGTCCGGTGCAGCCTGGAATTTTCCTGACCGTGCCGGTTGTCGCGCAGATACAGAATTACCTGACCGCGAATGGCGGCAGCTTTAGCGGCAATGAGGTTGTTACGGTGATGGCGGGTGCTAATGATGTTTTAGCTCAGGCCGGTAGTGTAGGACCGAGTTATCCCCCAGCAAGCGCGGTAGCGGCTGTGCAAACCGCAGCGAGCGAGTTGGCGAATGACGTTAACACCCAAATCGTTGGCAAGGGCGCGAAGTACGTGGTGGTGGCGAACATACCTGATATCGCCAGCACACCCTATGGCGTTTCCCTGGGGGCAAATGTGGCGCTGATCGATACGCTGGTGACAGCCTTCAATGCACAGTTGAAAGCCAGTCTGCCGGATAGTGCAAATGTGCTGAATGTGGATGCGTATACGGCTAGCAAGGATGAAGTTGCCAATTCGGGAAAATACAACCTGACCAATGTGACTGCCACCGCATGCAATTTGAATTACGGATTTAATATTCTGGCTACAAGCGGCGTGGCAGATTCAGGTTCATCGCTGGTTTGCAATGCCGGCAACCTGAATGCCGGCGTGTCGCCGACAGACCATTATCTATTTGCGGACATGGTTCATCCCACCCCTTACGGCCACCTGCTGTTTGCAACCTATGTGTTGCAGGCAATGACCAACAAGGGCTGGTACTGATTCGATTAGTCGTTCTTACAATAACTGGGAGACGAGATCATGATATTCAAACAAACGATGGTGAGTTGGTCGGTAGCAGCAGCGATGCTGGTGATGTCAGGCAGTGCGGCGGCGTCCGGATTCGCGTTGATCGAGCAGAGCGCCAGCGGCATGGGCAACGCGTTCGCCGGGGGCGCGGCGATCGCCGACGATGCCTCGACGGTATTCTTCAATCCGGCCGGCATGTCGCGCCTGAACGGCAAGCAAATCGCGATCGCCGCGCATGCGATCACGCCCTCGGCCAAATATACTTCCTCGGCGGGCGTTCCCAGCGGCGGCGATGCGGGGAGTACCTCGGTCGTGCCGAACGGCTATTTCGTGATGGAGATAAACCCCGACATGAGATTCGGTTTGGGCGTGAATGTACCGTTCGGGCTGGAGACCAATTACGACCCGAACTGGGCGGGCAAACAGCAGGCGATCAAGTCCAAGATTGAAACCGTGAATGTGAATCCCTCGCTTTCCTATCGGGTGAATGACGCGCTGAGCATAGGCGGAGGCCTGGATTACCAGCACATCAAGGGCGAGCTCACCCAGGATCAGGGCGGCGCGGTCGGCCTTGCGGACGTCAGTGGGACCGACAATGCCTGGGGTTACAACCTGGGTGCGCTGTATAACGTCGATGCCACCACACGGATCGGCGTGGCATACCGTTCGGCAATCAGTTATACCCTGAACGGCACGATAGCCACTTCGCTGCCCTTTGCAAACGGGCCGGTGTCGCTGGCCATCAAGCTGCCCGGCAGCTTTTCGATCAGCGGTTTCCACCAATACAGCGAAAAATGGGATGTCATGGCCGATGTCTCCTGGACAGGCTGGAGCACGTTCAATCAGGTGAAGATCGTGAATGCGGCGGGAGCAACGATTTCGAACACCCCGGAAAACTGGAAGGACACGGTGCGGGTATCGGTCGGCGCAACTTACCATTACAACCGGCAATGGTTGTCGCGTGTCGGTTTGGCCTACGATCAGGCACCGGTCCCGGATGCGTTCCGCACCGCGCGCATCCCGGATAACAACCGCACCTGGCTGGCGTTTGGCGGGCAGTACAAGCCGTCCGCCGCCAGCGCGATCGATGTCGGCTATTCGCATCTGTTCGTGAACGATGCCTCGATCAATCAGCCCACGCCTGCCCCCGCGCTGGTCGGGTCATACAAAATTTCGGTGAATACGCTCAGCGTGCAATATACCTATAGTTTTTAATGATTAGCTGTGCAAGGGGAAGGCAGCTTGCCTTTCCCATTTTTGATTACGGAGAAAAGTAATGAGTGAAAATTTTGTGATCCGCAAAGTCGCCGTGCTGGGTGCGGGTGTAATGGGTGCGCAGATTGCCGCGCACCTGGTCAATGCCAATGTCGAGACACTGCTGTTCGATCTCGCAGCGCCTGAGGGTGATCCCAACGGTATCGTGAACAAGGCGCTGGACGGGCTGAAGAAGCTGGAGCCCAGCCCGCTGGCCAGCCCGGCCCGGCTCGCGTTCATTTCGGCGGCGAACTACGGCCAGCATCTCGACAAGCTGCGCGA
>DATKVR010000093.1:0-13032 GCA_035529955.1 Gallionella sp. | reverse complement strand
ATCCCGGTCCTGGTCAAGTTGCATTGTCCGCGCCGCGCAGGCTTGACGGGCCGCCTCGATCCGTTGCGCATCCGCACCTGCTGCGGCAACTTCGCGCAACATCGCGATCTCGGCATCGCGCTTGAGCACTTCGAAACGGGTATCCAGCAAATGAATACGGTCGAAAAGGGTATGCAATTTGGTCGCTTTGTCCACCACATGCACCGGCGTGGTGATTTTTCCGCAGTCGTGAAGCAGGCCGGCGATCTTCAACTCGTGCCTGTCCTTGTCTGTCATCACAAAATTCTTGAGCGGGCCCCGGGTAGTGCGATTCACCGCTTCGGCCAGCATCATGGTCAGTTCAGGCACGCGCTCACAGTGACCGCCGGTATAGGGCGATTTATCGTCGATCGCGGTATTGATGAGCTGAATGAAGGATTCGAACAACCTCTCCAATTGATCGATGAGATGACGATTCGTCAGCGCGATCGCTGCCTGAGAAGCGAGCGATTCCAGCAATTGCTGGTCATCCCGTGAGAACGGGATGATTGCGCCGCTCTGTTCCTCCAGCGCATTGATCAATTGCAGCACACCGATCACTTCGTTTTCATGGTTGCGCATCGGGACAGTCAGGAATGACTGGGAACGATAACCGGTCTTTGCATCAAATTGCTTGGTGCCTGAAAAATCGTAGCCATCGGCGGCATACGCATCGGGAATATTGACCGTTTCACCGCTGAGTGCCGAATGACTTACCACCATGGCGTGATTGGGGTTGCCGGCACGATCGTAAAGCTGGACGGGATAATAAGGTATAGGCTCACCGCTGGTTCCACCCATCGAGAAGTTCAGCTTATTGTTGCGCAGAATTTCAAAACGCAGTACCTGCAGTTCCAGCTCATGCAGATAGAGTGTGCCGGCATCTGCACGGGTAATACGCATCGCCGCAACCAGAATGGTTTCCAGCAAAGTGTCGAGATCGCGCTGCTTCGACAGTGCGATGCCGATCTCGTTGAGATCCTTGAGTCGATCAAGAAGGTTGTCTGAGGAATTCATGCGTTTACTTGATGCAGACTGCGCGCACCTGGTGCATATTGGTAATGCCCTGCAGCACTTTTTCTACGCCATCCTGTTTCAGGGTGTGCATCCCTTCATCCAGCGCGATGGCCAATAACTCGGCGACCCGCGCATGTTCCTGAATGGCTTTCTTTACTGCATCCGTACCAAGCAGCAGTTCATGCAGGCCGACCCGCCCGCGATACCCGGTGCCCATACATCTATCGCAACCAACCGGCTCATAGATC
This sequence comes from Gallionella sp., assembly GCA_035529955.1. Taxonomy (GTDB): domain Bacteria; phylum Pseudomonadota; class Gammaproteobacteria; order Burkholderiales; family Gallionellaceae; genus Gallionella. Next base: position 11,749 of record DATKVR010000093.1, on the reverse strand, counting down.
GTGAACTGTCCCTTGTCATCGGCAAACATTTTTCGCCATTCGGCATACAGTGCCTTCATCGCGGCAGGCGGATCTTTCTTCCAGGTCACGGTGTTGGCCAGTTCAACACTGTATTCGTCCAGCATCAGCTTGATTTCATCGGCGGTCGCAATATGCGGTTTCTTGCAATCGGCGCACAAACGCTTAGCCAGACGCTGTGCCAGAATACCCAGCAATGCATCGGCAAAATTGAATGGATCCATACCCATATCGAGCAGACGGATGATGGATTCGGGCGCGCTGTTGGTATGCAGCGTGGCAAACACCAGGTGGCCGGTCAGCGAGGCTTCGATGCCGATCGAAACGGTTTCTTTGTCGCGCATCTCGCCAACCATGATCACGTCCGGATCGGCGCGCAAAAATGCGCGCATGATGGTGGGGAAATCCAGGCCTGCTTTTTTGTTGATCTGCACTTGGCGCAGGCCCTTCTGGGTGATTTCCACCGGATCCTCGACCGTCCATATCTTGGTTTCCGGCTTGTTGATAAATTTGAGGATGGAATGCAGCGTGGTGGTTTTACCGGATCCGGTTGGCCCGCACACAAAGAAAAGGCCGTAAGGTTTACTCACCGTCTCCTGTATCAGTTCGTTGTTGCGCGCCGAAAAACCCATTTTCTCTAGCGGTAATGGCTCGCCGGAAGCCAGGATACGCATCACCACGTCCTCCACACCACCCTGTGAAGGAATGGTCGCCACACGCAGCTCGATATCCAGCGGGCCGAACCGTCTGAACTTGATCTTGCCATCCTGGGGTTTGCGCTTCTCGGAAATATCCAGGTCGCACATGATTTTCAGACGCGTCACCAGCGCGTTGCGGTAGGTGGACGGGACTTCGATGTAGTTCATCAATGAACCGTCCTTGCGCACCCGAATCACCGTTTTGGCCTTGCCCGGGCCCGGTTCGATATGGATGTCCGACGCGCCCATCCGGTAAGCATCCATGATCACCTTGTTGACCAGCTTGACCAGTTCGTTATCCGCGGCAGCGCTGACGTCTTCCTGGCTGACCCCGGTTAATTCCTCCTCATCACCCCCCATGCTGGTTAACAACTCGTCCATGGACGACTCGTCGCCCGCGAGCATCGTCCCGCCTTCCGAAGCAGAGCTGCCGCCATAGAACAGGTCCAGGGTTTGTTTAAACTCGCGTAGCGAGCAAACCTGGTAGTTCAGACGACTCTTGGAGAAAATGTTGTTGACCACCCGCGAGGCCTGAATCCGCTCCGGGTCGGTGGTCAAAATCATCAACCCCTCCTGGGTTTCCTCGACAGGAATCCAGTGACTGCTTTCAACATACTCCCGCCTCAGGTTCTTCAACAAGTCGGCAGGTTTGATGCGGTCGCCCCGGTAAGGCTGGTAAGGAACGCCGAAAAACCTGGACAGCGCCTTGCCCAAGGCTGCGGGGCTGACCTGAAATTCGTCGAGCAGAACCTCTTCAATGTCTATCCCCTTGCGCCGCGCAGTGCGTGTCGCCAATTCGAATTCGGCGGCGGAAAGCACCGCGTCGGCAACCAGATAATCGTATTTGGTTTTGGCCGAACTGTGCTGCTGACGCTGATGCTGGCGCAAAGCCACCGCCATGGTCTCGGCCAATTCCTGCACCCCCTCCTCGATCATGGTCGTAAAGGGCACACCAGCTTTGTTGTTGATAACCTGGATTACGCCGATCAGATCACTGCTGCCCGCATCCAGAATCGGTGCAACCAGCATTTGTTTGGTGCGATATCCGGTACGTTTGTCCACTTCCTGCAGAAAGCGCAGATGTGAGCTGTACTGCGCCAGTTCCTTTTCATCGTAAACATCCTTGATGTTAAGCAGCTTTTTATGCATTGCCGAATACCCGGCAAGGCTTTGTTCTGCGATCGGTAATTTGAGATCCTTGAATGAATTCAGTCCGGTCTTGACCTTGGAAACCAGTGAGATATTGTCTTCACCCACGACATAGATCGTCAGCCTGTCCGCATTGAACAGCGCGCAGATGTCCTTGCTGACCTCCAGCATGATTTCATCAACATTTCCGGTGGCGTGTATCTTGTTGTTGACTTGATTGAGATTCTTGGTGAATTCGAGCCTGTGGGCCATATCACCGGCATTTTTTGTACTATTCGCTGTCATCACTGTACTCATATCACTCCCTGGCACGTCTCATTGGGCTGCTGTTTTGCCGATTCCGGCATCGAATACCGTCATTACCGTACGATTCATCACCCGTTCTTACAGTTCGAATTCCTGATTGTTCAACAACATTTGCGGGGGCACGCCGCGCACGCATTCTTCTATCTCCCGCATGGTCAGTTCGAGTTCGCCGGGTTTCAGATGGGTGATGAACACTTGAGCATCGCCCTTGAATTTTTCCAGCTCTACCGCAAGCATGCTCGGACACAGATGTTTGGATACTTCCGCCAAATCCTTTTCGCTGTTTGGAAATGCGGTCTCGATGAGGAGGTAACGCAAATTTCCAATCTTGTTGACCGTTTCCCAAAAAGCATCGTTAGTGGTGGTATCCCCGCTGAATACCAGACTCGCCCGGCCACTGTCGAGATGATAGCCAACTGCGGGCACCACATGATTGGCGGGGACAGATGTGATTCTGCGGCCGTTCAGAACAATGGTCCCACCCAGTTTCATTGCCTGGTATCGCATGCAGGGGTGCTGTGCATTGGGAATCTCGGCAAAATCAGGCCAGATTTTCCAGTTGAAAATATGTTGTTTGAGTATGTCCAGCGTCTCCTCGCTTGCATAAACAGTCAATGGGCGATCACGCATGGAGCCGACACTGTCGACCATGAACGGAATGCTGGCGATATGATCAAGATGGGAATGGGTAATGAAAACATGGTCAATCATCGCGAGCTCCGTCAGGCTGAGTTCGCCCACTCCGGTGCCGGCATCGATCAGGACGTCATGATCAAGCAGGAACGAAGTGGTGCGCAGATTGCCACCAATTCCACCGCTGCATCCGAGCACTCTTAGTTTCATCTTGTCCAGTATATTCTGTTGGTTTACCCGGTTACTTCGCGTGGAACATGAACACGCCATCCCAGTCTCCGCCCGGTGGATTTTTGCGGAAGTAGGCGACCCGCTCCACGTATAGCCTGTACAGTGCCAAGTCAGGAGTCATGCGCTGCAAATTCATCAGTTGCAATTCCGCCTGGTCCCAATCCTGCTTGCGGTACAGGCGACGCATTTCGTGAAACAGTTTGACTTCGTCATGCAGTGCCTTGCTGGCTTCACTGATCAATGCGACCGGTTCGTAAATTGCCTCGGGATTATCTTTACCTTTTACCCGCACGTGGTCAAGTTCCCGGTACAGAAATTCATTCGCGATGTGGCGGGTATTTTCACCGACGATGATGTCCACCCCGTATTGTTTGGTAATACCTTCCAGACGCGATGCCAGGTTTACTTCGTCACCCATCACCGTGTAGGCAACACGAACTTCCGAACCCATGTTGCCAACGCTGACCCTCCCGGTATTGATACCCACACCGACCTGTATGTCCGGCCAGCCGCGTTCCCTGAAACGCGGCTGCAATGCTTTCAGCGACTGCTGCATCTCGATACCCGACAGTATAGCGTTGCGGGCATGATCCTTGTCAGGAAGCGGCGCTCCCCAGAACGCCATGATACAGTCGCCCATATACTTGTCTATTGTGCCACGGTGTTTATAGACCACCCGCGACAAGGGTGTCAGGAACTCATTCATCAACAGCGACAATTCTTTTGGTTCCATACCTTCAGCGATGTTGGTGAAACCGCGCACATCCGAAAACAGGATGGTCATTTCGCGGCTTTCACCCTCCATAGACACGTTTTCCGGATGTTTTGCCATCTCCTCGACCAGTTCGCTCGGCACATATTGCCCGAACAATCCGGTAATCTGCCGTTTGGTGCGTGATTCGACGAAGTAGCCGTAAGACATGTTCAACGCAAACAGCAAGGCAATCATCACCAGACTATTGGTGACCGGCAGCAACACGTCACCATACTGCCATGCGGCCAGACTCAGCCCGGCCGTGATGATGAGTGCGAACGCCGACGCAAAAATGGCTTTTGCAGGGGTCAATAACGGCAACAAAAAACTCAGGGTAATGCCGGTCAGCAACACCAAAACCACTTCCGCGCCCAGCATATAAGCGGGGCGTTCTTTCAAGTTCTGATCGAGGATACCTGCAATCATGTTCGCGTGAATTTCCACCCCGGGATAGACTTTCGCCACTGGCGTGGAACGCATATCAAGCAGGCCGGGGGCCGTGGTGCCAACCAGAACGATCTTGTTTTTCAGTTGCGCGGGGTCGACACGGTCGTGCAGCACATCGGTTATCGAAATGTAACGAAAACTGCCCTGCCCGCCGCGGTAGGGCACAAAAGTTGACACATCACGGTCAACCGGGATTTTCAACTTGATGCTGGCCGCATCCAGATCAAGCCACTCCAGGTCGGTATAGCCGCCTGCCCTGGATTCGGCATAGCCGGGTGACAATTTTGTTTGGCCCAACAGGGTACGAACGATCGCAAGTGACAAAGACTCATAATACGCGCCGTCATATTCCACCAGCATGGGAATACGGCGTACCCGGCCATCAGAGTCCACCAAAGGATTGAAATGGCCCGCGCTTGCCGCGGCCTGTTGTAATTCGGGTAGATTGGCCCCGTAGCCATTCCAGGCCGTAAAATCCACCGCGTGTCCCTTGAAGGTGCCTGCCGGAAATGTCGGCTCGGGCAACATTCCCGATGCATGCGGTTCGTGTTGATTGGTCAAGTAATACCCCAACACCACTTTGCGATTCCTGATCTTCCGCGCAAACAGGTCGTCGTATTCCAGTTGTGGGCGGATTTTGTCAAGCGTCTCGTGGAACGACTTGTCGTACTTGAGTTGATTATCCGCCAGCCTCTGCAAAACCTTAAGTCCGGAACTCTCGTCCTTTTCGGCAAAAACCACGTCAAACCCCACCACTGCAACGTGATATTTGTCGAACAGCTTGTCCATCAGCAGGGCCATCCGGTCCCGACCCCATGGCCAGCGCCCCTCTTCTTTCAGGCTTTTCTCATCGATATCAACGATAACAATACGGTTGTCCATCTTGCGCGGCATGGTCAAGCGCAAGCGGTAATCGTAGAGTATCGAAGACAGCTGCTCGACTATATCCAGCCGGTAAAACCGCGCGGCACTACCGACAAAAAACAGAACGATCAGGAGTCCCAGCCCGATCAGAATTGCATTTTTTTTCACCGTGCTTAACAAAAGTCATAACCAGCCACCCGGTTGTCGTTCATTGACATCCCAGTGGAATAGCAAGTCGGGCTTGTTGTTTCAACAGAATGCCCGGGACGGGGGCCGGATTGCGGTGTGATGCGCGGCGGCTCATTCAGCAAAGCCAGGCAGTCCAGGCCATAACCCTGTTTTGCGCCCGGCGTGTTCTGCACTGAGTCCGGCACTGGTTATCCCTTGAAGTAGAATTCCATCTTGATGCCGGCCAATTCAATCACATCATGCTCATTCAACTGATGCGCCTGGTTGCCCAGCGCCCGGCCATTTACCAGCGGAAAATTTTCCCCTTCAACATGGGTGATGAAGTAGCCGTGCGGACGACGCGTGAGTACCGCCACCTGCAATCCGGGCTTGCCCAGGGTGGTCAGATTTTTGACCAGCTCGAGCTCCTTCCCGGCATTGGGCCCGGTTAAAACCTGCACCACTGCGACCTGCTTTGGGGCGCCGGCCGGCACTGCGCCGGAAGCGGAGACAGCCTGAAGCCCATGGTCGGTTTGACTGGGAGTGTGGCCGGACATCCCTGACGGGCGCGCTTCAAACTGGCCTGTCTTGTCTGCCAACTCATCATGTGCCGGCCTGCCGCCCGCCTGGACTTTCATTCCGCCCTGCGGTTCAGCAGGCTTGCTCCCCGCCGGAGCAGGTACTTCTTTTCTTATTGGTGCGCGCAACACCATGGTTCGTTCGAAATCTTCCGGAGTGGTCTGGGTAATCTGGTCGGTGATGTATTTCAGCTTGTACTTGCCGATTTCGATTACATCATTGTTTTGCAGGAAATGTTTTTTGGTGGGTTTCCCGTTCACTTCAACCCCGTTGGTGCTATCCAGGTCATCAAGGAACGAGTCATTCAGGATGGTAACGACCGCAGCATGTTCTCCGCTTACCGCCAGATTGTCGATGACGATGTCATTGTGCGCCTTGCGCCCGATCGTTATGCGCTCTTTATTGAGGGGGTACTCTTTGATTATTCCCCCATCCATGCTGAGTATCAATTTTGCAGCCATAGTCGTAACCCTCGTGCTAATTATCTTTCAAACCAATTAAAAAGCTTAGCCATCCAACCACGCGGCACGGCAAATTTTGCCTTTACCTTGACCAGTATCACCGAAATATTATCGCGTCCGCCATTATCATTCGCCATCTGTATCAACTGGCTGGCCGCCAGCGGCAAATTATTCTGCAACGCAAACAGCGTAGCCTGAATATCATCGTCCTCTACCATATCGTTCAAGCCGTCGGAACACAGCAGATATATATCCCCGACCAACACATCATGCACATGGATTTCAGAATCCACACGCGCGTCTATTCCGACCGCGCGCGTCACCAGGTTCTTGTTTTTTGACATACGCGCGTCTTCGAGGCTGATCATCCCGCTATCAAGCTGCTCCTGAAGCAGGGAATGATCGTGAGTGATCGTTTCCAGCAACTCACCGCGCAACCGGTACATGCGCGAATCACCCACATGTCCGACAGCCACGCGATTATCATAAAAAAGCGCGGAGACGATCGTTGTTCCCATCCCGGCGTACTGGGGCTGGCTTTGCGCGGCATGAAAAATCGAGGCATTGGCCTTCTGAATATTGTCGCGCAACAGGGAAACGCCCAATTCCTCGCCCCCATTCTCTGAGATATCCACAGGGCTGGCATTCAACAAACGGTGGCTGACTTCCGTCGCAACCACAGAAACGGCTATACCGCTTGCCACTTCGCCGGCATTGTACCCACCCATACCGTCAGCCAGTACAGCCAAGCCGCAGGCGGGCTCACATGCCACACTATCCTCATTGTGCGAGCGCACCATGCCGGGATCAGTCTGGCTGAATATTTCCAATGCTTCTGCTATCTTCATCTACACCCCCCATTTGTTTCCGGCTACGGTAAGGTCGCCGTTATGCGGCACGGCGCCCACCGTCGACATCAACTCCCTACCCCCGCTTGGCCGGGTAACGAATTGCCTGCCTCTGCTGTGTTCTGCGCAAGCGCTGCGCACCTGCGCAGCGCTTCAGCCATTTCAGCCCCGCTGGAATAGCGAATCTCAACCTGCTTGGCCAATGACCGGTCAATAATTGCAACCAGACAAGGCGGCAAATCTGCCCTTATGCTCAAAATATCGGGATGGGGTTCATTGGCGATCCTGAACATCAACTGCGCCATCGAATCCCCTTCAAACGGAAGCTTACCACAAGCCATTTGGTACAAACTCACTCCCAAAGAAAACAGGTCCGATTGCCCGCCGATCTTCTTTCCCGCCAATTGTTCCGGCGACATGAAAGACGGCGTTCCAAATACGATGCCGGTTTTTGTTTTGCTCGAGTCGGTGATGCGCGCAATGCCGAAATCAGTCACCTTGGTCAAATCCGTTTCGGGATCGTACATGATGTTGGCGGGCTTGATATCGCGATGCACCACATTCTGTTTATGCGCATAGTCAAGCGCATCGGCTACACGCGCAAAAATACTCATCAACGTTGGCAAGGGCAACAAATTATCCGGTTTGGTGTAGGAAATCAGGTCCTTGCCCTTGAGAAACTCCATCGCGATATAGGCAAGATCATGTTCTTCTCCGGCATCGTACACGGTTACGATGTTCTGATGGTTGAGACGTCCTGCCGTTTCTGCTTCACGAAAGAACCGTGCTTTCACATCTTCCAGTTCATCGCTATCAAACTCCTGCGCCAGCGCCAGGGTCTTGATCGCAACGACACGGCCGATTTTCGGGTCTTTTCCGAGGTATACGACGCCCATCGCACCCTTGCCCAGCTCTTTCTCTATTTCATAACGACCCAGCATTGGCTTCGACACACCGGCATGGCCCAGCGCCAGAGTGCTTGCATAGCCCCTTGAGGATGTACCGCCGAGCATCACGGTTTCCGACAACGCTTTGGACTGAGCCATGCGCGCATCAAGATCGCGGAACTTGGGGTTATGCCGTGCCATATACCTGAATACCGACTCTGCCTTGTTGAACTGGCGCTTGCGCTCGAAATCCAGCCCCAGGTTGTACAACACATCCATCAGGCTGTCGTCCAGCGGCACCTTGCAAAATTTGTCAAAAGCCATATCCAGCTGCCCCTGACCCTGGAAAGCCAGACCGAGCATGCGATTACTCTCTGCCGATTCGGCGTCCGATTTCTGTTTTCCTTTTTCGGTCATCAGGTAGCGCTTGGTCGTCAGCAACAAATGACCGACCAGCAGCAGCGAAACGGGCAACATCAGTTGCAGCCAAATTGCCTGTGTCGTCATCAGGACAAAATGCGTAACAATCAAAGCCGCAAACATCGTGCCGGTGACCACCGCACCGACGGCGGCATTCAGCCGCGGAAGCAACAGGATCAGATACAGGGAAACCAGCACAAAAACACCGATTTGCGCCCATTCTGCCCAGCTTGGCGTTACAAAGAAGTCGCCTTTCAGAATACTCGATACCGAATTCGCCAGCGTCACCACCGGTGCCATACCGGAAGATATCGGTGTCACCTGCAACGAACCGATACCGGTCGCCGACGCACCGATCAGTACGATCTTGCCGCGGTATTTGTCCGCCGGAATTTTACCCGTCAGAACATCGTAAAAAGAATCCACCGGAAAGGCCGGATGACCATTTCTGTCCTTGTAAAAATAGGTATGCATGCGCAGGGCGGAATCGGTGGCAATCTTCAGATTGCCCAATTGCACGCCCTCACCCAGATTGATGCGTATATCCTGAGGTCCGAGATTGAGGCTCCTGGCTGCCAGCATCAGCGACAAAGAAGGATAGTACTGATTGTAATAGCGCACCACCAGCGGTTCGGTGCGTATCGCACCATCCACATCCGGATAGCTGTTCAGATGCCCGATCGCCAGCGCTTTGCTGCCCAGCATCGGGATCGGGGCCAGCACACCATTGGCCGGCAAGGGTGACTCGCCCAATCCGCCGGGATCCTTCACATTAGTGAGCTCATTGCGCAACACATAGTCGGGCAATTCGTGATCGGGTTTGCCTTGCGGCTCACCCAGTTCGAAAAACATCGGCAACAGCACATCGTTCGCATTGGCAATGCTTTTGCTGAGCTCCTGATCGTTGTCGAGATTTTGTGCCGCCTCCTGGAGCAAAGCACTCAACTTGGCCAAATCGGCCTGTTTTTCAGGGTCGGATGTGTCATTGAGTTTTGAGTTGCGCAACAACTCGGAAATTCTGTGAATGTACACCAGTCCGGCCTCTACCTGCGGTTCGAAAAAGAACGCGGTATAGCCGATCACTTTGGGATGCCCTGCAGCCAGCACATCGAGCATCCTGGCATGAATAGCGCGCGGCCATGGCCAGCGCCCCAGATTGGCGATGCTTCGCTCATCAATCGCAATCACCGCAATCTTGTCGCTCGGTGTCCGCGAGGAGGCCAGAACGCCCAGATCGTATGCCTTGCGTTCGAGGCTCTGCATCAGCTCGCTATTGGCGCCGAGCATAAAAACCAATGCCACCAGCAATCCGACGAGCCAGTCCTTTTGCCAAAACGACCACTTATTCATGCTGTCCCTTGATGCCGGTTGCTAAACCCTAAGCATTCTGTCAATAAAATATAGCTGGAATATTAGTATATTTCACAACAACACACCACAATCCTTTATATTTATTAAGAAATATCAGAATTTCAAAACCGCATGACCGTGCAGCGCGGAAATTGATTTCCTATTTGATCAGCACCACCGCGCAGCTTGCCAGTTGCAACACTTTGTTCATCACCTTACCCAGCAACAAGGATGGCAAACCACCCTGCCCTTTTCTGCCCATCACGATCTGGTCTACCTGCTGAACATTGGCATACTCGGCTATCGCCTCTGCTGTGCTGCCGATGCTGATGTGGTATTGGTAAGGCAATCCGGCGGCATCGAGCGCAGCACGTGCGGTCTGCAGTGCCGCCATCCCCTGTTCGCGGCAGTAGTCATCGATTGTTCCCTGGTCGATGAACAGCTTGACGTTGCCCTTCGCGACATTCCGCTGCACGTTCAGCAACAGCAGCTGCGGCATCTCTTTCAGCGCGGCAATATTCTGGATTGCGTAATCGACCGCGCGCAACGCGTTGGCGGAGCCATCAACCGGAATCAGTATCTTCAAAATTTTTCCCCTATGGTTTTTTGTCCGGCACGACCGATACTTCCTCGTCCACTAGGTCAATCACCTCGCGCCTGGCGAGTTTGCGCTTCGCCAGCAATTTCCCCAGACCCAATACCAGCAATGCGCACAGCACCGGTATCAACCAGTGAAAATGGTGGTTCGCTGCATCCAGAGCGGGAAACCCGCTCCTTGATCCGGTTGCGGGAAATGCCTCGCTGACCAGCATCTCGCCCGCCACATACCCGAGCAGTGCCCCGCCGGCGTATATCACCACTGCAAAGCGGTCGATCAGCTTCAGCACCAGCTGGCTGCTCCATGCAATCAGCGGAATGCTGATCAGCAGGCCGAAAACCAGCAGCGTCACATTCCCCTTGGCCGCACCCGCCACACCCAGCACGTTATCCAAGCTCATCACAAAGTCGGCAATGATGATGGTCCTGACCGCGCCGAACAGGCGCGTATCCGCTTGAACATGATCGGCATGATGTGCTTCCTCGGGCAGGATCAGTTTGATGCCGATCCAGATCAGCAGCAGCGCGCCCACCAGCTTGAGATAGGGCAACGACAACAGGCTGACGGCAAAGAAAGTCAGCACGATGCGCAATACAATCGCGCCCAGCACGCCGAACAAAATCCCTTTTTTGCGTTGCTGCAAAGGCAGCTTGCGGCAAGCCAGCGCGATGACCACCGCGTTGTCGCCGCTGAGCAGCAGGTCGATCATGATGATCTTGAAGACACCGACCCAGAATGGGGTCGAGGCGAGCATCTCCAGCATCAACTGCCTTTCAGTACTCGCTGCATCACACGCCCCATTTCAGCCGGATTGCGCGTGACGTGAATTCCGCATTCTTCCATCACCGCCAGTTTGGTATCGGCGCCGCCCTGCCCGCCGGAAATGATTGCGCCGGCGTGGCCCATGCGTTTGCCGGGGGGTGCCGTCACCCCGGCAATGAAACCCACCACTGGCTTGTTCATGTTGTATTTGATCCAGCGCGCGCATTCTTCCTCATCGGTTCCGCCGATCTCGCCGACCATGACCACCGCATCGGTACCCGGATCGTCGTTGAACAACTTCATCACATCGAGATGCTTCAGGCCGTTGATCGGATCGCCGCCGATGCCGACACAAGACGACTGCCCGAGGCCCAGCGCGGTGAGCTGTCCGACCGCTTCATAGGTCAGCGTTCCCGAGCGGGACACCACGCCGATGCGTCCTTTGCGGTGGATGTGGCCGGGCATGATGCCGATCTTGATCTCGTCAGGCGTGATCAGTCCCGGGCAGTTCGGTCCGATCAGCAGCGTGCGCTTGCCCTGCATCTTGTAACGCGTGCGCAGCATGTCGTGAACCGG
>DATKVR010000092.1:0-8494 GCA_035529955.1 Gallionella sp. | reverse complement strand
AAGCTGAGCCTGTTGTCGGCGCGCCTTGCCCTGTTGTCGCGTGACGAGGTCAGTTACAGGCAGGGTCTGAAAACCGCGCAACGCTGGGTTGCGCGCTATTTTGACGCAAAATCGAGCGTGAACAGGCATGTATCCGACGAGCTGAAAAAGCTGGCGGCGTCCGACATCAGCATCGAAATACCCGACATCAGCGACAGCTTGCAAGCAGTGCGCAATTATCTTTTGATCCGTGAAAACGAGCCGAAGGCGCGTTTCGAGGCACGGCCAAACGAGCCGAAGAAGCGTTTGAAAGGGCGACCAAACCAGGCTGGGGCGAGTACGGTGAGCGGGCCTAAAGTGCATAAGGCAGCGCAATGAAATATCTTGCATGGTTACTCGGACTGTTTGTCGCAGCGGCGGCGCTGGCCATCATTTCGCGCAATCCGGCTTATGTGTTGCTGGTCTATCCGCCCTATCGCGTCGAAGTGTCGTTTACCCTGTTTATCGCGTTGCTGGTGCTGGGCTTCTTGTCCGTCTACGGGCTGGTGAGGCTGGTTGTCGGGGTTCTCCAACTGCCGGCTTATGTGAAAAGGTTTCGTTATGATCGCGTTCAAGCCAAGATTCGCAAATTGCTTGACGAGGAACTGGGCGCGTATTTCGAAGGCCGGTATGCCGATTCGGAAAAGGCCGCAAAGCGCGCAATGAAATTGGGCGACACTTCCGACTTTCACCACATCATCGCCGCGCGTTCCGCGCATGAATTGCGCGAATATAAAACGCGCGATGCCTATCTGTCCGATGCCGAGGGTAAAAAGTCCGGCGATTCAACCATGCGCCTGATGACAACCGGCAAATTTCTGCTCGACCAGCATGATAGTCGCGGCGCATTGAATGCCCTGCAGGAATTGCGCGACAGCGGGGTCAAAAACCATCTCGGCGCATTGACGCTGGAAATGAAGGCGCACCAGCAGGCGGGTAATTGGGACGAGGTATTGAATGTGCTCTACCAGCTCGAGAAGCGCGGCGGGATCGACGCGGCACAGGCAGCGCATTTGCGCCAACAAGCCTGGATTGGGAAAATCCGCCAGCAAAAGGACCTGGCAGGATTGACCCGTTGCCTGAAAGGCATCCCCGCGGATTTGAAGCGGCGCGGCAAGATTGCCGCAGCCGCGGCGCGTGCACTGATTCAGCACGGCGGGGGGTCACTCGCGCAGCAACTGCTGACCGATAGTCTGAATGCGCAATGGGACAGTGAACTGGTTGCGTTATATGGCGATTGCAAATCCGGCGATGCGGTGGCGCAAATCAAGCAAGCCGAAAAATGGCTCACCCAGAACAATCAGGATGCCGGGCTGCTGCTGTCGCTCGGGAAGCTGTGCCTGCATCAAAAATTATGGGGCAAGGCGCAAAACTATCTGGATGCCAGCATCAGCATTGCACCCAGCCGTGCTGCCTACAACGCGCTTGGTGAATTGGCGGAACGCCTGGGTAAATCCTCTGAGGCGATGAAGTACCGTCAACAGGCGATGGCACTGAAAGAGGCATAGATCAGACACAAGAGGCAAGGTTCAAGGGGCAAGCGGAAAGGTGCGCAACGATTTCCTGACTTGTACCTTTAACCTTTAACCTTGTACCTTGCGCCTTTGTTTAGTTCTTGGGAACGAAGGTGAATGCGTCCGAGAAAAAGGCTTCATTGGGCAGCCCGCGCTGGGCAGTGAAATCGCGGTGTGCCGCTTCCACGACCACGGGCGCACCGCAGGTATAGACTTCATGGGCTGACAAATCGCTGTAGTCATCCAGTACTGCCTGATGCACAAATCCGGTGCGTCCCTGCCATCCATCTTCCGGCAAGGCATCGGAGAGTACCGGTGTGAATTTGATACCTTTCGCTTCCCATTGCCTGGCCTTGTCGAGCATATACAGGTCCGCCAGCTTGCGCGCTCCCCAGTAAAAGTGCATCGGTCGTTTCACGCCGATGTAAAGCGCGTGCTCGATGATCGCCTTGATCGGTGCGAAGCCGGTGCCGCTGGCGACGAAAATGATCGGTTTGTCGGTATCCTCGCGCAGAAAAAATGTACCCAGTGGTCCTTTGAAACGCAGTATGTCGCGTTCCTTCATGACCTCGAATACATGATGGGTGAAGGCACCGCCGATGATGTTGCGGATATGCAGTTCGAGGAATTCGTCGTCATGGGGCGCATTGGCCAGGGAGAAACTGCGCGGTTTTTCGTCCTTGAGCAGGATGTCTACGTATTGCCCGGCCAGGAACTGCAGACGTTCATTTGCGGGCAGCTTGAGCGAGATCACCATCACATCCGGCGCCGGTTTTTCCATTTTCTGCACGCGGCAGGGAATGGTCCTGACCGGAATGTCATTGACCGCAAGCACTTCGCGGCACTCCAGCACCAGATCGGACAGCGGCGTGGCACAGCAGAACAGCGCCATGCCCGCCGTTTTTTCCGCCTCGCTCAACGTGCTTTCCTGGTACTTGCCGTAGTCAACCCGACCCGTCACCACCTTGCCCTTGCAGGTCCCGCATACGCCGTCCCGGCAGCTGTATGGCAAGGTATAGCCATGTTTGAGCGCCGCTTCGAGGATGGTCTCGTGCGGCTCGATCATGAAGTTGTGGCCGCTGGGCTGAATAACCGTTTTAAAAGCCATGATGAATCTGCAGGTTGCGCGAAAACGCGAATTTTAACGCATAATCATGCCATGAGACGACTGTTGATTGTTGGTAGCGGCGATGTTGCGCTGCGAGCCATACCCATGCTGGGAAAGGGTTATCGGGTATTTGCCCTGGTGCGCGATCCGGACAAGCGCCCGGGAATACGGGAGCTCGGCGCGGTACCGTTGCTTGGTGATCTGGATGATCGTGCCAGCCTCGCGCACATCGGCGGATTGGCCGATGCGGTGCTGCATCTCGCACCGCCCCCGAACAGCGGTGTACTTGACACACGAACGCGCAATCTGCTCAGTGCGCTATCGCAGGGCAGAGGGCGGGGGCGTAGCCTGCCAAAACGGCTGGTTTACATCAGCACCAGCGGTGTATATGGCGATTGCGGTGGAGCATGGGTAAGCGAAACCCGTCCGGTCAATGCAACATCACCGCGTTCGCGGCGGCGGGTGGATGCCGAGATGCAGATCCGCAGCTGGGCGAAATACAACCGGGTGAATGCCTGTATCCTGCGTGTGCCCGGCATTTACGCGGCGGATCGTTTGCCGCTGGGCCGTTTGCAGCAGGGCACGCCCGGAATCATCGACAACGAAGACAGCTACACCAACCACATTCATGCGGACGATCTGGCGCATATCTGTGCCGCGGCGCTGTATCACGGAAAATCCTGCCGGGTTTACCACACCAGTGACGATAGCCAGCTGAAAATGGGTGAATACTTTGACCAGGTGGCAGATGCGTTCGGTCTGCCCCATGTCCCGCGCGTCAGCCGCAGCGAAGCGCAACGGGTGCTGTCGCCGATGCTGCTGTCGTTCATGAATGAATCACGCCGCCTGACCAACCGGCGCATGAAGGCGGAGTTGAACGTGAAGCTGGCCTATCCCACCGTCGCCGACCTGCTCGCCACAATCAAGCGCCCCCAAACTTGAGAATATTGGTTCTGTTCGGTCGGGCAAATTAAAAAAACCATATCGGTCGGCAGCCAATCTCCTGATCAACCGGGGCGTTCAAGCTTTTTCCGGTGCAGATGGCGCACCAGTTCCCGTTTGATCTCGCGCAACTTGGTCTTGACCAAATCCTCGTTTTTCCCGCCCAGACGCATCAGGATACGCTGGCCTATGGAGCGGCTTTCAAGGCCGGGGTCGGCATACTGGTAATCGACGCTGGGCTGAACAAGCTTGACCGGTTCCCCTGGAATCGGGGCTGCCAGCAGGTCGTCCATCACCACGATCAGGCGATCATTGAAATATTTGTGCGGGTAGCCAAGTTGTTCGTAGGCCTGCTGGAACAACGGATAGAGACGGATATATAACCCGACCAGTTTTTTTGCGTCGATAGCTTCGGCGATCCGCACATAAGCCGAGTAGCGGGCTGCGTTATTCGGGCTGATCGTCAGGTTGTCCTGTCCACCCTCGGTAACAAAATTACCGGGTGCCGGATTGACCGGCATCACGTTCATCGACGCGCGCCTGGTTGGCAGGTTATCGATGGTAGCAACGAAATTCAGTATGAACCGGTCGGCATGGAAGCGTTCCATCAGCGACTTATTGCCCACCAGTCCGGCCAGCGCATCAAGTATCAGTTTGTCGCTATCCGCCAGGGCCGGCAGCGGAGGCTGTGCCGGCGGCGCTTCAACCTCATTGCGCACCTCGGGTGTCACGGAGGAGGCCGGTGTCTGTGCCGGCGGCGCGTTCACCAGGACCGGTGCGGACACCGGCTCGATTTGCTGCCAGAAAAAATAAGCGGCGATGCCACCAGCAATAACAAGTACCGCGACAACAATCAAAATTCTGTTTTTCATGTACGAATCTTCCTTATGGTTATTTCAGCGAGGTTTTCCGTTCGGTTCATGTTGACTTTAAATAACCGGCCTCAGATCGTCTGCTGGTCGCCGGCTATCCACACAGGAAGAGGATGCTATGCCCTGAAACGGTTGCTTAGCGCGATCAGCTGGTCCAGCTTGGCTTTTGCCGCGCCGCCGGCAATCACCTGACCGGCTTTTGCCACGCCGCTTTCCAGTGTGCCGGCCAGTCCTGCCACATAAATCGCCGCGCCGGCATTCAGTTGCACGATGTCGCGCGGCGCCCCGGATTCGTTGTTCAGCACACCCGACAGTTTTGCGCATGCCTCGTTGATATTGCCGACCTTGAGCTGGTCAAGCGGCGCGGTCGTCATGCCAAACAGATCCGGATGGACGGTGTATTCGGTCACCTTGTCGTCTTTTAGTTCCGCAACGTAGGTGGCGCCGCTGATCGAAATTTCATCCATGCCATCCGCGCCGTGCACGACCAGCACATGGCGGCTGCCGAGGCGCTGCAGCACACGCGCCTGGATGCCGACCAGGTCGGGATGGAACACGCCCAGCACCTGGTTTTCAGCACCGGCGGGATTGGTCAGCGGTCCCAGCACGTTGAAAATGGTGCGCACGCCGAGCTCGCGGCGCACCGGCGCAGCGTATTTCATCGCGCCGTGAAAATTGGGCGCGAACATGAAGCCGATGCCGATTTCGTCTATGCACTGGCCGACCTGTTCGGGGGTCAGGTTGAGGTTCACGCCGAGCGCTTCCAGCACATCGGCGGAGCCGCAGGTGGAGGACACCGAACGGCCGCCGTGCTTGGCAACCCGGGCCCCCGCGGCGGCCGCGACCAGCGCGCTTGCGGTGGAAATGTTGAAGGTATGGGCAGCATCGCCGCCGGTGCCGCAGGTATCCACCAGGTGGGCGCGACTGGTGACCGGCACCTTGGCGGAAAATTCCCGCATCACCTGCGCGGCGGCAGAAATCTCGCCGACGGTTTCCTTTTTCACGCGCAGGCCGACGAGGATGCCCGCAATCTGCGCTTGTGTGACTTCGCCGCTCATGATCTGGCGCATCAGCGACAGCATTTCGTCGTAAAAGATTTCGCGCAGTTCGATCAATCGGGTCAATGCCTGTTGCGGTGTGATCATGGCTAAATCTTGCCTTTCAGGAAATTCTCCAGCATGTCATGGCCATGCTCGGTGAGTATCGATTCGGGGTGAAACTGCACGCCATGAACCGCCAGCGTCTTGTGGCGCACGCCCATGATCTCGCCATCATCGGTCCAGGCGGTGATCTCCAGGCAGTCCGGCAGTGTCTCGCGGGCTATCACCAGCGAATGATAGCGCGTCGCGGTGAACGGGTTGGGCAGGCCGGTGAACACGCTGGTGTTGTTGTGATGGATCAGCGAGGTCTTGCCGTGCATCAATTGTTTGGCATGGACGATATGTCCGCCGAATGCCTGTCCGATGCTCTGGTGACCCAAGCACACGCCAAGCAGCGGGATTTTACCGGCGAAGTGCCGGATCGCGGCAACCGAAATACCCGCCTCGTTCGGCGTGCACGGGCCGGGCGATATCACGATGTACTGCGGGTTCAATTTGGCGACCTGATCGACGGAAATTTCGTCGTTGCGATGCACCACCACATCCTCGCCCAGTTCGGCGAAATATTGCACCAGGTTGTAGGTAAAAGAGTCGTAGTTGTCTATCATCAATAACATGTTCATTCCTATCCTTGATTCTTCGCCCGTATCATACTTAATGCCACCGCTTCGGCAACCTCTATCCCGTCTACTGCCGCCGACAATATCCCGCCCGCGTAGCCCGCCCCTTCACCGGTCGGATACAGGCCTGCGGTGTTGATACTCTGGTAATCGTCGCGGTTGCGCTTGATGCGTATCGGCGAGGAGGTGCGCGTCTCGACACCGGTCAGCACCGCGTCGGCCAGGTCGAACCCCCTGATCTGCTTCGCGAACGCGGGCAGCGCCTCGCGGATCGCTGTGATCGCATAGTCTGGCAGCGCAGTGGACAGGTCGGTCAGGTGCACGCCGGGCGTATAGGACGGCAGCACCGCGCCGAATTTGCTCGAGGGTTTGCCGGCAAGGAAATCGCCGACCAGTTGTCCGGGCGCCTGATAATTGCCGCCGCCCAGTTCATAGGCGCGCGATTCCCAGCGGCGCTGGAATGCCATACCTGCCAGCGGGTCACCCGGGTAGTCCTGTTCGGGCGTGATGCCTACGACTATTCCTGCGTTGGCGTTGCGTTCATTTCGCGAATACTGGCTCATGCCGTTGGTGACCACTCGCCCCGGTTCGGAGGTCGCGGCCACCACGGTGCCGCCCGGGCACATACAGAAGCTGTACACCGAGCGTCCGTTGCCGGCGTGATGCACCAGTCTGTAATCAGCCGCACCGAGCAGCGGGTTACCGGCGTTCTTGCCGTAGCGGGCGGCATCGATCAGCGACTGCGGGTGCTCGATGCGGAAACCGATCGAGAACGGCTTGGCCTCGATGTAGATGCCGCGCCTGTGGATCATCTCGAAGGTGTCGCGAGCGCTGTGGCCGACAGCCAGCACCAGGTGATTTGTGACGATGCGCTCGCCGTTGGCGAGCACTACCCCGGTAATGTTTCCATCTTGAATCTCGATATCGTCGACACGGCTCCCGAAGCGGATCTCGCCGCCCAGCGACTGGATCGTTGCGCGCATCTTCTCGACCATGCCCACCAGCTTGAACGTGCCGATATGCGGATGGCTCTCATACAAGATTTCTTCAGGCGCGCCCGCCTTGACGAATTCCTCCAGCACCTTGCGGCTGAGAAATCGCGGGTCCTTGATCTGGCTGTACAGCTTGCCGTCCGAAAATGTTCCCGCGCCGCCCTCGCCGAATTGCACGTTGGATTCCGGATTGATCACGCCCTGCCGCCATAGCCCCCATGTGTCCTTGGTGCGTTCGCGCACTTCCTTGCCACGTTCCAGAATCAGCGGGCGAAAACCCATCTGGGCCAACAGCAGTCCGGCAAATAATCCGGCCGGACCCATGCCGACAACTACGGGCCGTTTCGGATTCCATTTCATCGGCGGAACTGTGTTGGCTTCATCACTCGCTCCTGGCCGTGCTGATTGCACTGTCTGCGTCGCTCGCTCGTTGCCGCCTTGTTCCACCTTCGAAATGAAATCCGAAGGAGCGTTGGCTACGAAGTGGTAATTTGTGTCTGGAGTAACACGAATATGTGGATCGTTGTTGAAGCGCGCCAGAACTGCTGCCTCATCGCGCACGGTCACGTCCAGCGTGTAGGTGTACAGGATGGCGTTCGGCTTGCGTGCATCGACACCGCGCTTGAACACGATGTGGCCGATCAGTTCATCGTCAGGGATACCCAGACGCTTGAGGATCGCAGCCCTGATTTCGCCCTCGGCATGAGCCAGTGGCAGTTTCACTTCGGTGAGCCTGAGCATCGCGCTACGGCTCCAGATCGTTGTCCAGCCCCGCCAGCACCATCTCGGCGGCACGCAGCACGGCGCGCGCCTTGTTCAGCGTTTCCATCCATTCGCTTTCGGGCGCCGAATCGGCGACGATACCCGCCCCGGACTGCGCGTACAGCATGTTGTCCTTCACCACGGCGGTGCGCAACGCGATCGCCAGATCCATATCGCCGTTGAAGCCGAGATAGCCGACCGCACCCGCGTAGATGCCGCGCTTGCTGGGTTCCAGCTCGTCGATGATTTCCATCGCGCGCACCTTGGCGGCACCCGAAACAGTGCCGGCAGGAAAGGTCGCCTTGAGCACATCCATCGCGTTGTAGCCGGGCTTTAGCCTGGCCTCGACGTTGGACACGATGTGCATCACATGCGAGTAGCGTTCGATGATCATTTTCTCGGTGAGCTTCACCGTGCCGTTTTGAGCGACACGTCCGATGTCGTTGCGCCCGAGGTCGATCAGCATCAGGTGCTCGGCCAGCTCTTTCGGATCGGCCAGCAGCTCTTCCGCGAGTTCTGCATCCTGCTGCAGCGATTTGCCGCGCGGACGGGTTCCGGCGATCGGG
>DATKVR010000091.1:0-5881 GCA_035529955.1 Gallionella sp. | reverse complement strand
CGGATAATTATGTATAATCCGCGCCTTCGCAAAAAATCGCCCCAAAATCACATTAGTAATCGAGGTTGTTATGTACGCAGTCATTAAAACCGGTGGTAAGCAATATCGCGTCACTTCCGGCGAAACGTTAAAAGTTGAGATCCTCCCCGGTGACGTGGGTAGCGCCATCGTGCTGGACAAAGTATTGATGGTAGCCGACGGCGACAAGCTTTCCGTTGGCAAGCCCTTGATTACCGGTGCGACCGTAACAGCGACCATTGTCGCTCACGGTCGCGGCGACAAGGTACGCATCTTCAAAATGCGTCGGCGCAAGCATTACCAGAAGAACCAGGGGCATCGTCAAAACTACACCGAGATCCGCATCAACGGCATCTCTGCTTAAAGCATAATTCGGTAAGGAGCAACCAGAATGGCATCAAAAAAAGGCGGCGGCAGTACCAGTAACGGACGCGACTCACATTCAAAACGACTGGGTATAAAAAGCTACGGCGGTGAACTGATCAGCGCAGGCAGCATCATCGTGCGCCAGCGTGGCACTGAATTCCACCCCGGCGACAACGTCGGCATGGGCAAGGATCACACCCTGTTTGCCAAGATTACCGGTAAAGTGGTATTCGCGATCAAGGGTGCACAGCAGCGCAGGACTGTTTCCATCGTAGCCGCTTAACAGCGCTCGTCGGAACGAAGCAGCCCTATCGCAAGGTAGGGCTTTTTTGTTTGCAGAGCTTAATTGGCCCAAAGTTAATTGGGATAGGCACACAGCATGAAGTTTATTGATGAATCAAAAATCGAAGTGTTCGCGGGCAACGGCGGCAACGGCATCGCCAGCTTCCGCCGCGAAAAATACATCGAGAACGGCGGCCCCGACGGCGGCGACGGCGGCCGCGGCGGCAGCGTGTACGCGCAGGCGGACCGCAACATCAATACGCTGGTGGATTATCGCTTTGCGCGCATGCACCGCGCCAAAAATGGCGAGTCGGGACGCGGCTCGGATTGCTATGGCAAGGGCGCGGATGACATCGTGCTGCGCATGCCGGTCGGAACCGTGATCACCGATATCAACAGCGGAGAGGTCGTTGCCGACCTGACCCACGATGGCGAAAAAGTTCTGCTCGCGCAGGGCGGCATCGGCGGCCTGGGCAACATCCATTTCAAGTCCAGCACCAACCGCGCGCCGCGCCAATGCACCGCGGGAACAGAAGGCGAAACCCGCGAATTGCAGCTGGAATTGAAAGTGCTCGCCGATGTCGGACTGCTCGGTATGCCGAACGCGGGAAAGTCCACGTTCATCCGTTCGGTTTCCGCCGCCAAGCCCAAGGTGGCCGACTACCCATTCACCACGTTGCACCCGAATCTGGGCGTGGTGCGGGTATCGAATGAAAAGAGCTTTGTCATCGCCGACATCCCCGGGCTGATCGAAGGCGCGGCCGAAGGTGCAGGGTTGGGACACCAGTTTCTGCGACATTTGGCGCGGACTCGTTTGCTGCTGCACCTGGTCGATATCGCACCCATGTACGAGGGCACCGATCCCGTTGCAGATGCCCGCGCAATTCTAAACGAACTCAAAAAATATGATCCGGAGCTTTACCAGAAGCCGCGCTGGCTGCTACTGAACAAGGTTGACCTGCTGGAAGATCGGGGTCAGAAGGTGACTGAGTTCATCGAGAAGTTCGACGACTTTGACCGATACTTTGTTATCTCGGCGATCAACGGCGAGGGATGCAAGGAATTGACCTATGCAATCATGGAGCACTTGCTGGCAATGAACGAACTGGAACAGCAGGCTGCCGCCGAAAGCGCGCAGGAATCCGATGCGGGCACCATCTGACATTCCCATGACAACAGCCCTGACCAAGTGCAAGCGTATCGTTGTCAAGGTGGGCAGCAGCCTGGTGACCAATCAGGGTGCGGGTTTGGACTTGGCCGCCCTCGGCAATTGGGCAAAACAGATCGCCGCATTGAATTCGGCCGGCCACGAGGTGGTACTGGTGTCGTCCGGCGCGATCGCCGAAGGCATGCAACGCCTGGGCTGGAAAAAGCGTCCTGCCTCGATACACGATTTGCAAGCCGCCGCCGCTGTCGGCCAAATGGGCCTGGTGCAGGCCTATGAAAGCTGCTTCCGAAAACATGACCTGCATGCCGCACAAGTGTTGCTGACGCACGCCGATCTGGCCGATCGCGAACGCTACCTGAACGCGCGCACCACGCTGACCACACTGTTGTCCCTGCGCGTCATCCCGATCATCAACGAAAATGACACGGTGGTAACCGATGAGATCAAATTCGGCGATAACGACACGCTGGGTGCGCTGGTCGCAAACCTGATCGAAGCCGACTTGCTGATCATCCTCACTGATCAGGATGGCCTGTATACCGCCGATCCGCGCAAGAACCCCACGGCTACGCTGGTCAGCCAGGCGCTGGCAGGCGATGCGCTACTTGAAGCCATGGCGGGTGCGGCAGGCAGCCATATCGGACGCGGCGGCATGATCACCAAGATACTTGCGGCAAAACGTGCGGCACGCAGTGGCGCGCACACGGTCATTGCCTCGGGACACGAGCCCGATGTGTTGTTGCGTTTGATCAATGGCGAATCTGTCGGCACCCTGCTCACCGCCGCCACCCTAACACTGGTGGCACGCAAACAATGGCTGGCGGATCGTTTGCAGGTTTCCGGGAAACTGGTACTGGATGCCGGCGCTGTGAAAGCTTTGCGCTCGGATGGCAAGAGTTTGCTGCCGATCGGGGTCAAAAACGTCGCCGGAGAATTCGAACGCGGCGAGTTGGTCGCCTGCGTCGGGGAAGATGGCAACGAGATCGCGCGCGGCCTGACCAATTACAACGCGATAGAAGCAAGCCGCATCGCAGGGCATGCCAGCATGGAAATCGAATCCCTGCTTGGTTATGGCGGCGAGGCTGAAATCATTCACAGGGATAACCTGGTACTACTGTAGATCTGTGCAGCGCCAAATACAGTGCGTGCTGTGCCTCCTCGCGACGAACGTGAGCTCGTCGCAAAATCCCGTCAGCGTTAATCCTCAGGTGGCAGTTGTTCCACGGCAATCTGCAGTGGTGTGGCAATTTCCTCTACCGTGGATCGCAGACCCTCGGTTCCCGATTCATCAACAACACCCGAGAGCGGATATTTCTGCAATATGGGATCGGAAAATTCGTGCAGCGTCTTGAAATGGCTGATCGGCTCATGTTTCGTGGACTTTGGATTGGCGGCCTGAAAATATAACTCCCCGCCACGCAACGAGATCGCCAGCAAATAGGACTTCTGGCCCCTCGAATAGACCTTGGGATCGCGAACTTCAAAATACTGGGTGGGCAGATCGCCTTTGGGCTGATATTTCTCGATAAACTGTTTCGCAATTTGCTCAACAAACGTCTGGACACGATTAAGTTGCGGCGCAAGGGTGATGTGGTACTGCCCGGGCCGGTGGATGTTCACCGGATTTTCCAAGATCACCGGTCTCGCGCGTAGTATCGTGATAACAATCAATGAAATAATGGTGAGTGTCAGTAGTGATTCGCCCATAACGTCAACCTTGAATAATCCAAAAGAATGTTACAAAAAATTTGCTCCGGGGATGGATGATCGGCCCGACACTTTGCCAAAACTAGTGAAAATCGCCCGCCAACCTGACTCCGCCGTGGGGCTCGACATAGCGTCGAGGTGCGCTTTCCATCCATTGTCTGATGCGGTTGGCATCGCCTACCCGCGTGAATTTGCCCCACGAATCGAGGAGCACGATGATGACCGGTCGGTGCCTGATCGTTGCCTGCATCACCATGCATTGACCAGCTTCATTGATAAACCCGGTCTTGCTCAAACTGATATCCCACGAGGCATTCCTGACCAGCGGATTGGTGTTGCCGAAGCGTATCGTATGACCGTTTAAATTATCCACCAGAATGGATGCCGTGGTGGTGTATTGATGTATCAAAGTGTAACGCCCGGCTGCGGCGACCATTTTAACCAGATCCTGCGCGGTGGAAACATTGTCGCTGTCAAGACCGGTCGGCTCGAAAAACCGGGTATTCTCCATGCCCAGCGCGCGCGCTTTGGCATTCATTGCCGCCACCAGCGCCGCGGTGCCGCCGGGATAACTTCTCGCCAATGCCAATGCCGCTCGATTTTCCGAAGCCATCAACGCCAGCCTGAGCATCTCGCCGCGCGTAAGCGTCATGCCATCGCGCAATCTCGATTTGGCTCTTTTTATTTTGTTCAGGTTGTCCTTCTCGACGGTTATTTCCGCGTTCATCGGCAAATGTGCGTCCAGCACCACCATAGCGGTCATCAGTTTGGTAATGGATGCAATCGGCATAACCACCTGGCCGTGCTTGTCATATAGCGGTCGCTGGGTCTGCTCATCAAAAACCAGCGCAGCATGGGAACGCACTTTGAGCAGCGAGGGCTTGAGCGACCATACCCTGCTTGGCTCGACCTTGAACGACAGCGGGACGGCCAAAGACTCATTGAGCTTCAATGAACTCCCCGCGGTTTCAGCATGCGCCACAGTAGCGACCAATGCCTGCCCGAACAGTATCAAAACCAGCACTTGTTTTTTCATTGTTTTGCCCCCCTGTACAACACAATTACGCGGCCGAAGCATACCTTAATTTAGTTAAAAATCAAACAACAGGCCTTTCATGCTCTTCTTGTTTCTGAAGATTCCACATTTGCGCATAAACCCGGTTTTGCGTAAGCAATTCGCGATGGGTCCCGCGCTCGACTATTTTTCCATGATCCATCACCAGTATCTGGTCGGCATCCACTACCGTCGACAGGCGATGCGCGATCACCAGGGTGGTGCGGTTTTGCGATATCGCACGCAGCTCGGACTGTATCGCCTTTTCAGATTTTGAATCCAGCGCGGAAGTCGCTTCATCAAAGATCAGGATAGCCGGATTTTTGAGGATGGCGCGAGCGATCGCAACGCGCTGCTTCTCTCCACCGGACAGTTTCAGGCCGCGCTCGCCCACCATGCTGTCATAACCCTGCGGCAGCGACTCGATGAAACCATGGATGTGAGCAGCCTGTGCTGCGGCAATGATTTCATCGCGCGTCGCTCCGGGTTTTCCGTATGCGATGTTGTAGTAGATCGTGTCATTGAACAGCACGGTATCCTGCGGCACGATACCGATCGCCGCGCGCAGACTGGTTTGTGTCACCCCGCGGATATCCTGTCCGTTGACCAGAATCTGCCCCTGCTGGGCATCATAGAAGCGGAACAGCAGGCGCGACAGCGTGGACTTGCCCGCCCCGCTTGAACCCACAACCGCAACCTTATGCCCCGCAGGAATCGTAAAGCTCACGTCGAACAGAATCTGCCGGTCCGGCGCATAGGAAAAACTGACCTGCTCGAACCTTACTTCCGCCCTGCCCACCTGCAATACGGTCGCATTCGGCGCATCCGCGATTTCCTGGTCCTCATGAAGCAGGCTGAACATCCTCTCCATGTCAGCCATGGCATTGCGTATTTCGCGATACACGAAACCAAGAAAATGCAGCGGCATGTAAAGCTGGATCATGTAAACATTGACCAGCACCAGATCCCCCACCGTCATCTTGCCCTTCACCACCTGATCCGCGGCCAGCAACATCAGCGCGGTGATCCCGATCGCGATAACCACACTCTGAACGGAATTGAGCAGTGCCAGCGAAGTCTGGTTTCGCACCGCGGCGGACTCCCAGTGTTCCATATGGTGATCGTAGCGATCCGCCTCATATTGCTCGTTGCCGAAATACTTCACCGTCTCGTAGTTGAGCAGGCTATCGATGGCACGCGTGTTGGCTTTGGAATCCAGGTCGTTCATGGTGCGCCGCACCACCATGCGCCATTCCGTAATGAACAAAGTGAATGCGATGTAGATC
>DATKVR010000090.1:0-29140 GCA_035529955.1 Gallionella sp. | reverse complement strand
TCGCGGACAAAATCAAGTTCTGTACCGGCGAGAAAGGTGTGGCTTTTCGGGTCAATCAGCACCGTCACGCCGTAACTTTCGAACAGCATGTCATCCGGCGCTGTTACATCGGCGAATTCGATCGCATAGGAAAAACCAGAGCAGCCGCTGGTTTTAACTGCAAGGCGTAAACCGACGCCTTTGCCGCGCTTTTCAATAAACTTTCTTACATGTTTTGCCGCGCTCTCGGTCAGGGTGACTGCCATAATAAAATCCTCGATTCGTGCTGCTGTTTACATGGAGAACGAGCTGCCGCAACCACAGGTGGAAGCGGCATTCGGGTTCTTGATGAGGAAGCGAGCGCCTTCCAGGCCATCCTCGTAGTCAATCTCGGCACCCACCAGATACTGGAAACTCATCGCATCGACTAGCAGGGTGACGCCATGCTTGTCTATGCGCGTGTCGTCCTCATTGATGGTTTCGTCGAAGGCGAATCCATACTGGAAACCGGAGCAGCCGCCGCCAGTAACATAGACGCGCAGGTTCAACCTGGCATTGCCTTCTTCGACGATCATCTCTTTGACTTTCAGTGCGGCACCCTCCGAGAATATAAGCGGGCTGGAAGTATCTATACCTGCAGTTTCTATCATTGCTTCTAACATGGTCAGCTCCTGTTTTTATAACGGGTTTAAATCATCAGTTCATGGCGGCTGGCGCGCATACCGCGTAGACAGCCTCGCTTACATCGTGTTTGGCGCGG
The DNA here is from genome assembly GCA_035529955.1 of Gallionella sp. Lineage (GTDB taxonomy): Bacteria > Pseudomonadota > Gammaproteobacteria > Burkholderiales > Gallionellaceae > Gallionella. The sequence continues at coordinate 28,401 of DATKVR010000090.1, read as the reverse complement.
TAATCGGCTACGGCGGCCTTGATCGCATCCTCTGCCAGAATAGAGCAATGGATTTTCACCGGAGGCAGCGCCAGTTCATCGGCGATTGTTGAATTCTTGATATCGAGTGCTTGTGCCAACGTCTTGCCTTTGAGCATCTCCGTTACCAGCGAGGAAGAAGCAATGGCGCTGCCGCAGCCGTAAGTCTTGAATTTTGCATCCTCAATGATGCCGTCCGCATCGACCTTGATTTGCAGTTTCATCACATCACCGCATGCCGGTGCACCCACCATTCCTGTGCCTACATCCTCATCGTCCTTGTCCAGCGTGCCGACGTTGCGCGGATTTTCATAGTGATCAAGTACTTTGTCGCTGTATGCCATTTCATGCTCCTTTCAAATTCGAACTTTTTATTTTTCAGTGTGCAGCGGCCTTCTCTGCGTCGCGGTGAGATTCCGTTCCATGCGCCCAACTGACGGTAGATAAATCGATTCCCGCTTTGAACATGTCCCACAATGGCGAAAGGTCGCGCAACTGGCCAACCTTGCTCTTGATGAGATTCACTGCATAGTCGATGTCTTCCTCGGTGGTGTAGCGCCCCACGCTAAAGCGAATGGAGGAGTGCGCCAGCTCATCCTCGCGGCCAATTGCTTTCAGCACATAAGAAGGCTCCAGGCTCGCAGAAGTGCAAGCAGATCCGGATGACACAGCAAGATTTTTTACCGCCATCATCAGCGATTCTCCCTCAACGTAATTAAAACTGACATTGAGGTTGTGCGGTACACGCTGTTCAAGATCTCCGTTGATGTATGCTTCCTCGATTCCCTGCAGGCCATTGAGCAACTTGTCATGTAGCGCACGAATCCGCCCGTTTTCAGCAGACATTTCTTCCTTTGCGATACGGAACGCCTCGCCCATGCCGACGATCTGGTGAGTCGCCAGCGTGCCGGAACGCATACCGCGCTCATGTCCACCGCCGTGCATCTGGGCTTCGATGCGCACACGCGGCTTCCTCCTTACATAGAGCGCACCTATGCCCTTGGGCCCGTAGGTTTTGTGCGCAGAAAAGCTCATCAGATCGACCGGCAGTTTTCCCAGATCGATTTCCACCTTGCCGGTGGACTGTGCGGCATCCACATGAAACACGATGCCTTTTTCGCGACATAAGTTGCCGATGGCGACGATATCCTGAATGACGCCGATTTCGTTATTCACGTGCATGACTGAAATCAGAATGGTGTCGGGACGAATCGCTGCCTTGAGTTGGTTAAGGTCGATCAGGCCGTTTTCCAGCGGAGCCAGATAAGTCGCGGTGAAACCCTGCCGTTCCAGTTCACGCACCGTATCAAGCACAGCTTTATGCTCGGTCATGATTGTGATCAGGTGTTTGCCTTTGCCGGAATAGAAATTCGCAGCACCTTTGATGGCAAGGTTGTTGGATTCGGTTGCGCCGCTGGTCCAGACGATTTCCTTAGGGTCAGCATTAACTAATGCTGCGACCTGCTCACGGGCTGTTTCGACGGCCTTGTCGGCATCCCAGCCAAAAACATGTGAGCGGCTGGCCGGGTTGCCAAACATCTCTGTCAGATAGGGGATCATCTTCTGTGCCACGCGCGGGTCAACCGGTGTGGTTGCGGAATAGTCCAGATATATTGGTAGTCTGTGCATAGTGTCGTTAAGGCCTGTTGAACGTTTATCGGTAAGCAATCTGTTCAGACTGACTGGAGCAAGTAACGTACCAGTGCTGTTCTTTTCCCTAACTTATTGGCTGGAGATGTAAAAAATCAAATACTGAGGATTGCTGGAATTGTTGAGTTTGTAAGATTTGGTACAAAAACCGGAACAGCACGGCAATAGGAGGTAAGTGTGGCGAGCTGGGAAATGCCAGCCAGTATCGAGACGTACTTCGTGCGGAAATTGCTGTGCGATATTTGCAGATTAGTGAACAACGCAAGGAGCATGGGGTCAGCCTGGCCAACAGCCAACGAGCCTCACCGTTTCAGCTCAGACGGCTTGTAGTTGCTGAAATGTCCTTCGCGTGCAGCCTGGGTGCGCGCGCGTTTAAGGATGCCGGCAGTCTTGCCGGGCGGTGCCGGAAGCGACACCAGTTTTTCCAGTTGCAGGCTACCGCAAGTTGGACAGGCCTGAACGGTGGATGTCCTGACCAGAAGCTCAAAGGTTTTGTTGCAGTTGTTGCAACGGAAATCATAGATCGGCATATATCACCCTGTAGGTTACATTACAAAATAATTCACTGAAGTTATACCCAGCAAAAAAAGTGCCTAGGGGCGGTTTTCAATAGTGATCTTGCCACTTTTTGCTTGCTGGCTTGTATGTTGTCCATAACAGGCACAATTATTGCGGGATATCCCCAATGTTGGGGGTGTAGAAAGATCAAGCTGGTATTTATTTAAATCGAAACCATTTCAGGATTTTATTATCCAACTTGTGCAAACCTGAAAAGCAATTTTGTGAAATTGATGAACATAGAGTTCATTATTGAGGAGCCAAATGGCCAAAACATTAGATCTGAGCAGGAACCTGGATCTGGTCACGATATACGAAGCAGGAAAAATTTTGAGTTCATCGCTCAATCTGCCGAAAACTTTTCGCGAGATTTTGAACCTGTTATCTGTCAATTTGAACACTCGTCGGGGAATGATCAGCTTATTGCAGGAATCTGGCGAACTGCACTTGGTTGGTGCAAGTGGATTATCGGCTGAGGAATTCAAACGTGGGCGCTTTCAGTCCGGTGAGGGCATTACCGGCAGAATTTTACAATCCGGCATGCCGGCTGTTTTGCACGATATTTCGAAAGAGCCGCTATACCTTAACCGTACCGGCTCGCTGGATGACATAGGTGGCAAAGCCATTGCCTTCATAGGCGTGCCGATCAAGGCAGGCGCTGAAATCATCGGTGTGCTGAGCGTAGACCGGGTGGCAGAAGGACGTGGTGGTAAATTTCAGCATGATGTTCTTCTGCTGACGATGGTGGCGAACCTGATCGGCCAGACAGTGCGCCTGCATCAAAGTGTGGTGAATGAGCGTAGCCAACTCATTCAGGAACAGCGCCGTCTTAAAAGCGAATTGCACGGCAAATACAGCCTTGACAATGTCGTCGGTTATTCCAAGCCTATGCAAGAAGTATTTTCACAAGCGCATCTTGCTGCGCCAGGCCGTGCCACGGTGCTGTTGCGCGGCGAAAGTGGTACGGGAAAAGAAGTCATCGCTCGTGCCATTCATTTTCTGAGTCCGCGCAAGGAGGGGGCGTTTATCAAGGTCAATTGTGCTGCATTGACCGAGACCTTGCTTGAATCAGAACTGTTCGGCCACGAGAAAGGCTCTTTTACCGGCGCGCAGGCAGAACGCAAAGGGCGATTCGAATTGGCACATGGCGGCACGCTGTTTCTGGATGAGATCGGCGATATATCGCCATCGTTTCAAGCCAAGTTGTTACGTGTACTCCAGGAGCGTGAATTCGAGCGTGTTGGCGGCAACCGACCGATACGCGTTGATGTGCGCCTGATCACCGCCACCAATCGTAATCTGGAGAAAGCGGTCGCAAACGGGGAATTCCGTGCGGATCTGTACTACCGGATAAATGTGGTCAGCATTTACCTTCCGCCTCTGCGCGACCGGCGCGAGGATATTCCCTATCTGGTGGAGCGCTTTTTGGACAAGTTTAATGAGGATAATAAACGCGCTATAAGGCTGTCGCCGGAATCGATGAGCATATTGACCAACTGCTACTGGCCGGGAAATGTACGCGAGCTTGAAAATTGCATTGAGCGTACCGCGACCATGACCCGAACCAGTCTGATCCGGGAAATTGATTTCCCTTGCCAGCAAGGCAAGTGTCTTACCCGGGTGCTGCATGGCGAGCCGCAATCGATCCCGGTCGTTATTCAACCCGTCCGCCGGGATAAACCACCAGCTGAGCCTGCTGGTAACGCCGAGGCTTCATCACACGCTGAGGAGCGCATTGCCACAGCGCCCACCACGGAGCGTGAACGCCTGATTTTGGCGTTGGAGCAGAGCGGCTGGGTGCAGGCCAAGGCAGCGCGTTTGCTGAATATTTCGCCACGACAGATGGGTTATGCTTTGTTGAAATACAGCATTGAGATCAAGAAATTCTGAGGGGAAAATCCAGCAGCGTTATTTAAAGAGGCCATTTGTGCCTCTTTTTATTTTGTCCGGATGGTTTGTTGTGTTTACTACAATTTTCTACAGAACACTCACTGATTGTCACGCTTGTTACGTGAACAACCTTCGCGTAAAAATTAATAATCATTTGTTTTTAAATATAAATATTGATTGGCATGTTTCTGGCTAAGAGTTGATTGAAAGATATTTTTCGCAATTTTTTATCAGGGGCAATTCATGCAATCTACAACAGCATCCGTTGGTATTCAGGAAATCAAGCCGCTCGATCAGTTGCTTGAGAAAATCGCCGATCACAAGGGGTGCGGTACGTCCAGTGAAGGCGGTAAAGCCAGCTGCGGTTCATCGGGGGGGCCGGCGGATATGGCGCCCGAGGTGTGGGAAAAGGTTAAAAATCATCCATGCTACAGCGAGGAGGCGCATCATCACTATGCGCGCATGCACGTCGCGGTGGCACCTGCGTGCAATATCCAGTGCAATTATTGCAACCGCAAATACGACTGCGCCAATGAATCGCGTCCCGGCGTAGTCAGCGAGAAACTGACGCCGGAGCAGGCCTCGAAAAAAGTGCTTGCTGTGGCTTCCGCGATTCCGCAAATGACGGTGCTTGGCATTGCCGGCCCCGGCGATCCGCTTGCTAATCCCGCCAAGACTTTCAAGACATTTGAGCTGATTGCAAAAACCGCTCCTGATATCAAGCTGTGCCTTTCCACCAACGGCCTGGCATTGCCTGATCATGTGGACACCATCAAGGGATTCAACGTGGACCACGTGACGATCACCATCAATATGGTCGATCCGGAAGTGGGCCAGCATATCTACCCGTGGATCTTCTGGAAGAACAAGCGTGTTACCGGGATCGAGGCGGCACGGATACTCACTGAACGCCAGATGCTGGGGCTGGAAATGCTTACCGCTGCGGGTGTGCTGTGCAAGATTAATTCCGTGATGATCCCCGGCATTAATGACAAGCATCTTGTTGAAGTGAACAAGGCGGTCAAATCTCGCGGCGCATTCCTGCACAACATCATGCCGCTCATTTCAGCACCGGAGCATGGCACCGTGTTCGGCCTGAACGGCCAGCGCGGACCGACTGCGCAGGAACTGAAGGCGTTGCAGGATTCGTGTGAAGGCGACATGAACATGATGCGTCATTGCCGCCAGTGTCGTGCCGATGCCGTGGGTCTGCTGGGCGAGGATCGCAGTGCAGAATTTACCACTGAAAAAATCGACGAGATGAGCGAAGTGGTATACGACGCTGCAACGCGCAAAGCTTACCAGGAACTGGTGGAAGCGGAACGAAATGAAAAGGTTGCGGCCAAGGAAGCAGCCATGGCTGATCTTGATGTGACCGACATAAAGATTCTGATCGCGGTCGCAACCAAAGGTCAGGGACGTGTCAATGAGCACTTTGGTCATGCCACCGAGTTCCAGATTTATGAAGTGGGTTCAGCTGGAACCAAATTTGTCGGACATCGGCGCGTTGACCTTTATTGCCAGGGCGGTTTCGGCGAGGAAGAAGCATTGCCTTCTGTGGTGAACGCAATCAACGACTGTCATGCGGTGTTTGTCGCCAAGATTGGCGGTTGCCCGCGCGACGAATTGAAGGCGGCCGGCATCGACCCGGTAGACCGTTTTGCCCACGAGTTTATTGAGGAATCGGCGATCACCTACTTCAAGGAATATTTCGCCAAAGTGTGTGCACGTGAAATTGTTCATCAGGTACGAGGCGACGCAGATATCCGTCAGGGTGCCTATATCGCGGCAGCCTGAGAGAAGCAGAAAAATCTTATTTATATTCAGAAAGGAAAAAATCATGGCTTACAAAATAATCGCATCCCAGTGCACCGGCTGCTCCGCCTGTGAACCAGAGTGCCCCAACGTCGCCATCCGCGAAAAGAACGGCACATTCATTATCGACCCGAAGAAATGTACCGAATGTATGGGACATTTTGATGATCCGCAGTGTGTGGCGGTTTGTCCTGTTGATTTGACCTGCATTATCGACAATGCCTATCCACGTTATGAAGTACCTGCTTAAGTAGCTTGGCAGCCCAGAGGAGGAGAAGAAAATAATGAATATTACTATTACACCCAAAGCCGAAAAATTTATGCGTCGCATTGTTCGCTTCGGCGGCGGCCCTGCCGATTCGGGTTTTCGCCTTGTGGTAACGCCCGGCGGCTGTTCTGGTCTTTCTGCCGAGTTTGCCGCAGAGGCTGCTCCGAAAGCTGGGGATGCGACGTTTGACTGGAATGGATTGAAGGTGTTTTTGCCTGCAGAAAGCCGTTTATTGCTGGAAGGTGTCACAGTCGACTTTGTCGAAACTGCGGTGGAATCCGGGTTCAGTTTCATCAACCCGAATGCTGCATCCTGCGCCTGCAGCTCGACAGAGTCAGTCGGCAAGCCTGATATGGCAGCAAGGCCGGCGATGGCTACCGTAAACATTTCTGCTATCAAGCGCGCTTAAGCGATCATCATGGTGCCCGCTTTTTCTCCCCGACTTCCCGCTTCACCGCAATTGTCTTTGGTGGGTGGTGACGCGGGGCTGGCGGACTTCGATGCTTGGCTGGATAGCGCCTGTCTGGGCGGTGCATTGCCTCGAGCTGTGGCCGCCGATTTGCAGAATGCGGCGATGTCATACCATCTGGATGAAGTAGCGGAAAGTTATTTGTCGCTGGCTTATGCCCGTGCTCCCGGTCATCCGGCGGTGCACATCGCGCTATACCGTTTTTATTTCTATAAAAACCGTCTGAGCGAGGCACTTGGAGTGGCACAGCGCTGCCTTGCCAAGACGGCTGTCGATCTTGGTCTGCCCGAAGATTGGCGCGAGATCGCGCCGGACCATCCGGTGTTCTCCGGCCATGCCGAGAGTTACGCTGCCGCGCCGCGCTTTTACCTGTTTACCCTGAAAGGCTGCGCTTATTTGAGTCTGCGTCTTGGTTATATCGAGCAAGGCGATGCTTTGCTAAACAAGCTTATAGAGCTTGATCCGACCGACAAATTGGGAGGCTCCGTGTTGCGCGGCGTGCTTGATCGCATGGGTCAAAACGATGACGAATGATGTTGCCTTTGAAGCACTTGACTGGCAGGGGCGGGCGATCCACTGCGGGACTTGCGCGCACCGCGAAATGCATGCCGAAGGGTTGTGCAAATTGCAGCATGCATGCGTGTTTGACCGCTATGCACTCAGGATAGACAGATTCCTCGACTGGAACCAGGACCTTGCCAAAGCGTATCTCAAGCATCCGTATTTTGAGGTGCGCGCGATAGCGGCGAAGTATGTCGAGGTGTTTTATCTGTCTCAACTGGTCACCGATGTTGATGAGACTGTGCGCTGGAGTGCGGCGCTGCGCCTGACGCAGCGCCAGCTGTTGCTGCTGCGCCAGGACCCGGATCGTGAAGTGCGGATACGGGTTGCGACCAGACTGCCCGTGAGCGAGTTGAAAGCCATGATGCAGGACCAGGATTATTTTGTGCGCACCATTGTGGCGCGACGCCTGCCGGTTGGTTTGTTGCCGCAGATGATGCATGACGAAGATCGCGAGGTACGCGCGGAAGTTGCAAAGCGCATCGGTGTGGATGGGTTGCGCGCCATGGTGACAGATCACGAGGTTACGGTACGACTTGCCGCGGCACGCCGTTTACCCGCAGCGCAATTGACCCTGTTGCTGGACGATGCAGACTGGCAGGTACGCTACGAGGTCGCGCAGCGCATTGATGCGAGACATTTATCCGGATTGCTGGCGGATGTCGATGAAGCTGTGCGCGAGATGGTGCAGGCGCGTCAGCGTCTTGCTGCTTCGCTACCAATTCCCCACAAAGCTTCCAGTGGAGCAAGCTTATGAAAATCAGTCGCGATGACAGCATTGTCGAATTGAGCGGTCCGCCGGATTACAACTACGGCGAGAAGGTAAGAAGCCTGAAAACCGTGCGCAACGATGGCACATTTCAGGGCAAGGAGATTGGAGACATACTGGTTAAAAAAGGCGACATTGGTTATGTCACCAGTATCGGCACGTTCTTGCAACAGTTCTATATTTATGCGGTCGAGTTTGTCGAGCATGGATATCGGGTCGGCATGCGTGGCAAGGAGCTGGAATCGATGGAAAAAGCAGATTCTGGAGACAAAGGCGAAGGTCGTGAGCATTCAGGCGGTGAACGGAAAACCGGAACCGAAAAATGATGGGAGGTAAAGCGTCATGATTGAACCCAGGCAAGTACGATTTCAGTGGGGTCAGCGCGTGGTCGCCGGTATTGACCTGGTCAATGACGGTTCCTATCCCGAGTGTGCGGAGAACGCATTGCTGGTGCCCCAGGGAACCGTGGGAGAGGTGGTGCAGATCGGACGTCATACCGATTCCGATACGCCGGTCTATATCGTCGAATTTTCAACCGCCGACCAGGGTGAGCGTGTCGTTGGTTGTCTCGAAGAAGAAATCTGTCTGGCCTAGCCGGAGACAGCCATGAGCAACGGACAGGCGACAAGGAAGTACAGGCGGATGGCGGTGAACTACCCGATGCCCCATGCTGCAGAACCGCACCCGAACGAGTTCGATCTGCGGCGCATCGAGTGTCTGCTGGAACAGCGGGCGCGTTATCGTTATGTCTCACCTGCGGTACAGCCAATCGACGGCGGTTATCTGGTGGTGAGTCCATGTTGCTCGCGCAACATAGATGCCAACGGGGGCGCCATCGATATTGCACGGATTGAATACATCCTTTCTGAAGGCATATGGAGACTCTATCAAAAGGATCATCAGCAAGACGCGTGGAAGCCGCATTCGGACGCAGCCACACTGCACGATGTGATCGCTTGTCTTAACGAGGATCCGTCGCGGGTGTTCTGGCAATGAGCGCCCCCGCCCTGATATACGCAGACAACAATGCGACTACAGCGCTGGCACCCGAAGTGCTTGAGGCGATGAAGGCGTGCCTGTCCGATTGCTATGGTAACCCGTCGAGTACGCATCGCATCGGCGCGGCAGCAAAGCAGGTTGTGATGGACGCGCGCAGCAAAGTTGCGGCACTGATTGGCGCATCTCCGGCAGAGATCATTTTTACCGGTAGCGCCACCGAGAGCAACCATCTGGCGATTCTGGGTGCACTGGGTCGAGATCGGTCGCGACGTCATCTGGTCACGACAGCAGTGGAGCACCCCTCCATGCGTTTATTGCTTGCTCAACTTGTGGCCGAAGGAGTGACGGTCAGTGAAATCGGTGTCGATGCCGATGGCCTGCCTGATCTGGCCACACTGGAAGCCGCGATCACGCCACAGACCGCATTGGTCAGCATGATGTGGGCGAACAATGAGACCGGCGCAATTTTTCCTGTGGAAATAGCGGCGGCGATTGCCGCACATCATGGCGTGGCTTTTCACACTGATGCGGTGCAGGCGGTCGGTCGTGTGCCAATAGACATGCGCCGTACACCGGTTGATTTGCTGTCGTTTTCCGGACACAAGCTGCATGCAGGCAAGGGCATCGGTGTGCTCTTTATGCGTAAGGGTTTGAAGTTGCCGCCGTTGCTATGGGGACATCAGGAGCGCGGTCGGCGCGGCGGTACCGAAAATGTTGCCGCTATTGCCGGGCTGGGCGTTGCAGCGGAACTGGCACGGTCGTACATTGAAATTGAAAGCGATCATGTTGCTGTGCTGCGCGACCGGCTTGAGCGGGGCATCCTGAGACAGTTTCCGTTCGCTTGCGTCAATGGCAGCGGCGCGCCGCGACTGGCGAACACCAGCAACATTCGTTTCGGCGAGATCGACGCTGAAATCATTCTTGACCGGCTGGACAAGGCGGGCATCTGTGCATCGAGCGGTTCGGCGTGTACTGCCGGAGGTACCGAGCCTTCCCATGTATTGCGGGCAATGGGCCAGTCCCACGCCAAGGCGCTCGCCGCAGTGCGCTTTTCCCTGAGCCGATACAGCGTTGCGGTCGAGGTTGATCGTATCCTTGATGTGTTACCGGGCATTGTGCGGCCACTCGCCGGAATGGCTGCATGATGAGAACCGAATTGAAGCATTTACTGGAATCCAAAGCATGAAAATCATGATCCGCAAGAATGCAGCAGGGGCGCTGTCTGCTTATGTACCCAAGAAAGATCTGGAAGAGCCCATTTCCACAATGGAAAAACCCGGAATGTGGGGAGGCGTGATCACGCTGGCCAATGGCTGGCAATTGGAACTGCCTGACATGGCGGCAGATACCCGGTTACCGATTACTGTTGACGCAAGAAAGGTAAGTGACTGACATGACAATCTCAAGCGACCAGTTTAAAAATATTGCCAGCATGCTGGTGGCAATGCCGGGCGGGGAAAATCCCTTGCCATCCGTGCGTGCCAGCTTTCCCGATATTAAGGTAACACGTTGTGCTGCGGATGACATGCGCGGTGAAACCCCGTTTTTCCGTGCCGGTGATTTTGATGTGTTCCTGGTCGACACAAAAAATCTTTGCTGGAAAATTATCGATGAACCAACTTCAGCGACCGGGCTGATTCTGGCGGCGCGGCATTGATTGAATACCACATGAAAGCCAATATGGAACAGGACTGGATCACGCTCACCGACCCCGACATCAGCATGCATGAACTTGCTGCCGTCGCGGATGTGCTGAAGTCGTCCTGCCTCTCATCAGGGCCGGTGGTACAAAGCTTCGAGGCAGCATTCGCCGAGAGCCTCGGGCGCTGCTACGGCATCGCGGTATCGAGCGGAACCATCGGACTCGTGGTGGGCCTGCGTGCGCTGGGTATTGGACCCGGCGACGAAGTCATCGCCAGCGCCTATTCATGGCACCAGATTTCCCATGCCATTGTGTTGGTCGGCGCAACCCCGGTATTTGCCGATATCGATTATTGGTCTGGTACGCTCGCGGTAGACAAGGCGGAGGAAAAAATTACGCCGCATACCCGCGCCATTGTCGTCGGCAATACCAACGGCCATCCTGCGGCGTGGGCGCCATTCCGTGCACTTGCCGATAAACATGGCATCAAGCTGATAGAAGATTCCACCGAAGCTATCGGATCGCGTTATCAGGGCCGGTTGGTCGGCAGCTTCGGTGATCTGTCCATATTTGATTTTTCTCAACCGTCGGCGCTGGTGTGCGGCGAGGGCGCGATGATCGTTACTGATGATCCTGATCTCGCCAGCGAGCTTTACTATCACCGCAGTCGCGGTCTGGACGAACGATTCTCGCTTTCCATTACCAGCCGCGTGCCACACCAGGCATTGATCAGTGACATGACCGCAGCGCTCGGTCTGGCGCAACTCGATCGCCTGGATGAAATATTGGCGCGGCGTAAGCGCGTCGAGAGTGACTACGCCGGATACATTCAGTCATTCGAAGGCATCAAGCCTTCCTATGTTGCTCCAGAGGTGGATGAAGTGCACTGGATGACCTACGTTATTCACCTCGGCACACGCTTTACTCGCAGCGCCCGCAACCAGATCGTCGACGATCTGGCAACGGCGGAAATCGAGGTGGCGGCATACTGCAACCCGCTGCATTTGCAGTATTTCTACGGCACGCTGGGATACAAAAAAGGCAATCTCTTTGTCACCGAGAAAGTCGCCGACCGTTCGCTTGCGTTGCCGTTTCATGCGCATCTCGATGACGATACGATCCAATTTATCGTCAACACTGCCAAGGATTCATCCATCAACGTAGGTGCCGGCGCGGCAATTTATTAGCACACTCATCAGGAATCGAGGAATTGGACATGACTGAACAAACCACATTACCACCCCATCTGCTTAACGGTCTGGCCGCTGGCAGCGTTATTCCCTATTTCGGGCCTGGTGTGCTTCAACTTGTGCAAGGTGGTTCGCCGGTGCCCGCTGCGCCGGAGACACTGGCGGCGATACTGACAGCCAAGGTCACCGTACCGCACAAGATACGCAATCGGCTGACTGCGGCAGCGCAGTTTATCGAAAATTTCAAGCACCGCAAAACACTGGTTGGTCTGATGAACACCGCATTCGCGACGCAGGTCACACCGCCGTCGCTGCATGCTTATATCGCATCGTTATCCAACCTGCCGTTATGGGTCGATGCCTGGTACGACGATGCCGCACAAAATGCATTGGCGGGACGCAGTGATTGGGGGCAGGTTCAGGGTTTGTCGCAATCGGAACATTTCGGAACCTGGATCGGCTATTACGATGCTGCAGGGAAACCATCGACAGAAGCCGATGCCGCGGGTTGGAACACACTGCTCTACAAGCCTGTTGGTGGCGCACTTCCGGCCGGTAACTTTCTTGTTTCAGATACCGATTACGTTGAAGTGCTCACCGAGATCGACATTCAGACACCGATCCCACCCAAGGTTTTGGAATTGCGCACCGGGCGGCATTTCCTGTTCCTCGGATGCCGCTTCAACGATCAGTTGCAGCGCACTTTCGCGCGCCAGATCATGAAACGCTCTTCGGATCATCATTGGGCGGTACTGCCCGGCGAACTCACCCGTAACGAATTACGCTTTCTCGAAGAGCAAAATATCCAGCACATAGACATGCCGCTGCAGCAATTCGCCGCGTTGTTAACCGGCGAAAAACTGGAAGTGCATGCGTAAATTTAAATAACCAATACAGGAGTTTCAAACATGCCCACATTAACCGTAAAAAACAGTGGCAAAGCCATAGAAGCAGAAACGGGTAAGAGCTTGCTTTCAATCTTACTCTCGGCAGGAGCGTCGATATTACATAAATGTGAAGCCAAAGCTGAATGCGGTTCATGCCATATTTTTGTAATAGAAGGCCGCAAAACATTGTCAAAAACCCAGCGCGCAGAAAATGAAAAACTCGATAGCACCGTCGGCGTGAGTTCCAATTCGCGCCTGGCCTGCCAGGCACTTATGGGTACTGAAAACATTACGGTGGAATTGCTGGCTTGATTTGAGTTGGCTGGTTTTACAGCGACTGACTCCAATTCTATTTCAACCGGCGAGTATATATCCCCCTCGCCTGAGTTGGGTGTCGGGGCTTCAGTCCCTTGCCCACAAAAAGGGGGCGAGAACATCTTCGAGGCAGCCACGGCGTATCCCTTGCGGGTGATGCGGGTGATGCGAAGCGAGGGGGGTGAGGGGGGTGAGGGGGAGATTGAGCCACCTGCATCTTGACAAAAGAAAACTGCTGATGAAACTTTATATGACCCCCGGTTCCTGTTCGACTGGGATTCACATTCTGCTGGAGGAAATCGACACGCCATTCGAGGCCTATCTGGTAAACCTGCTGGCAGGTGATCAGTACAAGGACGATTATGTTGCGATCAACCCGAAATCCACGATCCCAACACTGGTGCGCGATGACGGCTCTGCATTGACCGAGTTTCAGGCTATCGCCTATTGGCTTGCGCGCAGTTATCCGAAAGCAGGTTTGTTGCCTGACAATCTTGATGACGAAGCGCGCGTGATCGAGATCATGGACTATGTTGTCGGAACCATCCACGGCCAGGGCTTTACACGTGTTTTTACTGCCGAAAAGTTCACGCCGAATGCGTCCGATCATAAAGCGATCGAGGCTCGCGGGCGCGAGATCGTCGCACAGTGCTTTAGCGTGATGAATGAACCGCTGGCAGGCAGGGACTATGTCGCAGGCAGTTTTTCGATTGCCGATGCGGCGCTGTTCTACGTCGAGTTCTGGGCGGACAAAATCGGGATCGAGTTACCGGTGAATTGCCTTGCGCATTACCGGCATATGCTGGCACGCCCGGCTGTGCAGCGCGTGTTGAGGGAAGAAGGCTATCGCTGAGGCAGGCTCCGTATTGGCATGCTTTCGCTGCCGCATTTACCCCTGCGAAGCAGGCGTGTTTAGCGTACGGTGATCTGGATGTCGATATCCCTGCTTAGCCAACCCACCGTGATTGCGTGGAATGCAGCGTAATCCGCCTCTTCCCAAATCAGGCTTAACAGCGCTTCCTGTTCAGAGAGCAGTTCCTTGCCATTAATCATTTTCTTGTTGGCTTTTTCGCAATCAAACGGATCGACATGGTGGCGGGAAAATACCGCGCTGGCGGCAAGAATGCCTTCGGTAATATTGTCTTCTGAGGCAATCCAGGCATCCTGGCCTTCGATGCGTATCGCTGTTTTCGTTACTTGAGCCGCTTCCGTTTCTATCGTTGCGTGCATTCTAGTCTCCCAATGTTTACATGCGGATGCATGACTAAGGATGCAGCACTAACCATGCCATATTCAACCTGTTTCTTTATCTTGCCGTATAACGCGCGCTGTGCCGGTAAATATCAAGTAATGAGAAATTCATGTTCATGCAAAGCACTACAATTTTTACAGTAACGTTGCATGTTTTGTAGTAAATGCGACAGATTTGATGACCTGTCTTTCCGCTTTGCGGACTGATCGATGAAACGAGCATGCATGGAGCAAGCAGGCACGCTGTGACTGGATTAATACAAGGTGGAATGATACTTGCTGAATTGTTTTCATCTTCCATATTCCGGGACGTACCATGCTGGACACGGCAATTATTGGCGGCGGCTTGAGCGGACTGGCATTGGCTTTCAGTCTGCGCCAACAGGGCCGGGTCTTTGCACTGTACGAGGCACGTGAACGTCTTGGCGGCCGCATCCTGACGGTGTCTGCTGACAGTATCGAACTTGATCTCGGACCGGCCTGGTACTGGCCAGCCAGCCAGCCGCGTATAACGCAACTCGTGGCAGAACTGGGGCTGGTTGCTTACCCGCAGCATGATCAGGGTATCGTACTGAATCTAACCGATCCTGAAAAATCCCCGCAACCTTATCCGGCCAGCAGCGGCGTGCATGGCGGCGCCCGGCGCCTGGTAGGTGGAATGGGTAGTCTGGTACAGGCCTTGGCCGATAATCTGCCCGCCGATGAACTGCATACAGGACATGTGCTGTATGCAGTTATTGAACATGGTGACTACGTTGAACTGCAATTCCGCTGTGGCGAAAGTATGCGGAAGATAACTGCGCGACAGGTGGTATTGGCAGTGCCGCCCCGGGTGCTGGAAGAGCATGTACGCTTTGAGCCTCCCCTTGGCGAATCGATGCGTCAGAGCATGTGTGCGACCTATACCTGGATGGCGGATCAGGCCAAAGTAGTGGTGACCTATCCGCATTCGTTCTGGCGCAAAGCGGGTTTGGCCGGTAATGCCTTCGTAGAGCATGGACAATCCGTACTGTATGAAACCTTCGACGCCTGCAATGCAGACGCAGACCAGGCCGCACTGGGCGGTTTTATCGCCCTCACACCGGCACAGCGCAGAGCTTACCGGTTTGGCATGCCACTGCTGATCAGCAGCCAGCTGGTGCAGCTATTTGGTACGGAGGCCGATAACGGAAAGCAACATATCCAGGATTGGGCTGCAGAAGTTTATACGAGCAGCACCCTGGATCAGAATCCACCAGCCAGGCATCCTGCATATGACGATCCCTCTCTGCGCCGATCTTTCTGGAAAGCCAAACTGTATTTTTGCGGTTCCGAAACGGCAGGCTATGCCGCCGGTTATCTGGAAGGAGCGCTGGAAGCCAGCGAGCGTGTGTCGTGCATGCTTGCCGTCGAAACTTGCACGGTTATCCCGATACCGGAAGTGCCAGCAGAGCCGCTCAGGAATAACCTATGATTTACGTAATCGAATTCCCCGAACAGGACAGGGCAAAAGCGTGGTTTGCATTCGAAAAACAGGATCTGGTGCGAAAAATCTATGTTGCAGATACGCGTAAAGAATGGGAAATATTCGATGTCGTTACTGCGCGCGAACTGCTCGAATTGCCGGGCAAGACGCCTGATACTGCCGGTGTCCGCGACGAATTCCCGGCCATTTGCAGTCTTGGCGATCAGCATGGTTGGGACACGCCGTTGTATCGGGCCGACTATCTGCTGGGGGATGGCGTGTTTCAACCAGAAGCGGTGACAGAAATCGATGCCTGTGTCGCTGCGCTTATGCGGCGCACGAAGGCCTGCAAAATTTACTGGTCTGATACGCAAGCGATGGCTGCGCTGGACAATGATCCTATCTTCAACAGCGAGGCAGGTTCATGGGCACGGGATGCATTGCGTGGCCAATTGGTTGCGCTGGAAATACTGGAAGGCGTGTAGGGGGTGGGTATGCACCATACGGCAGAAGCCACCTAATCACAGTGATGAGCCGGGTGATGAAATTTCAGATAGAGCAGCCATATGCAGATGCATTGCTCGGTGCGTTTCGCGGCATGGATTGTGGGCAAGCAACTGCGCAGCCGTGAATGAAGGAAATTTGCCGGTGCCATCGCGCTTCTACATAGCTGAAATGATTACCCACAATTTCATCTTCAAGGGCGTGGGCCGCAACCGTGAAGATGCCAGGGCGGTATTGCTGAAAGCGTGGACGGCACACCGTAGCTGGTTGCTGGCGCAATATCCGGAACGCACTGCATCCATTCCGGACGAGACAAAAATGGAAGATCATTTCAGGATTTATTATCTGGAATTCGAAATGGACGCGGGCTACCGCGGCAATGACCGGCTGGTGTGAGCCGACGCCGGAATTAATATTTTACAGGGTTGGACCAAATGAACTACGCCTTTCCCGCAGCCCCGGTCGTCACGTTGGAGGTCATGTCGAGCAACCCGTTTCCGGTGCGCCGTATTTTTTGCATAAGCCATAATTACGCAGCTCATATACAGGAAATGGGCGGGGATACGAGCATCCATGAGCCTTTCTTTTTTATGAAACCGGCAAGCGCTATCCTGCACAATAATTCCGTACTGGCCTATCCGGACAACACTGCCGATTTGCAGCCAGAGGCGGAACTGGTGGTGGCCCTGCACAAAGGTGGCAGGAATATTCCCGCCGACAAGGTGGATTACGATTATGTGTTCGGTTATGCCGTGGGCCTGGACATGACCAAACGGGATTTACAGCGCGCCGCCCGCGAAAGTGGCCGCCCGTGTGACATGGCCAAGGCCTTCGATCATTCGGCCCCCTGCAGCGCGATCACGCCGGAGTTCTATTCAGGTGCGATCGCGCGGGGCAAGATCGAGATGAAGGTAAACGGCGAGATACGCCAGAGCGCCGATGTCGGCGACATGATTTTCAAGATTCCGCAGATGATCAACCGTCTGTCGAATCTGGTCGAACTGTTTCCTGGCGACCTGATCTTTACCGGCACACCAGCGGGTGTCGGCCCCGTCGCAAAAGGCGACGTTATCGAAGCCGCGGTTGCCGGGCTGGAGCCGTTGATCATCACCATCGGCTAGCTTTCTCATATTTTAACCAACGAATCGGACACCCACTATGAGCCACCCCCTGTTTGATCAAAATCGTGTGATTTTGTGCCACTTTGACAGCTATAGCGCCGCCCTGGTATTTGCCCGCTTTGGTTCCAGCATACTTGCGTCCGCGCCCCTGCCGGAATCTGCGGCACCCATACCCGCACCCGGCGACATCACCGAACAATATTCTCCCGATATGGTCCTGAATGCGCTAGAAGCACACTTCGGCATCAATCCTGAAAAACTAAATCTTGATGACCGTTTTCAGGCGTGGATGAGCAGCACGAGTGGCCCAATACGCATCCATCTTGTGCGCTTCACAACTTTGGATGCGCCTCATCAATCGATAGAGTTGTTTGGCGGCGTATTTAAACCGATTAGTGAAATGCGCAAGATGCCCATGATCGAGTTGAATCTGATGCGCCAGGTTTTCAATCAGATCATGGGTGGCGGCTGAGCTATTGCATCCGTATTTTTATTTTTCAGGAGTCAACAATGGCTTGCGAAAACGTCTGCAAACAAGGTCTGCTACACGAGGCAACGCATAGACTGCATCGGCAATGCGCGCGGTGTAGATGATGCGGTAAATACCCGGCTCATTGCACACGCTAATTACCTCAACACCTTTGCCTATCGAAGGCATAGGCTTGAGGTCGTTCGGTTGGTGGCTTTTTTGAACTTTGTCGGGCCGGCAGCCTGAATCCTGCTTTGCGTCTGCTGGAGATTCACGCAAATGCTTTGATCAGTCACCAATGAATTGAACGTGTTTCATCTGATCACATTTTACTTGCATGGATATATTTTCAAGCACTGTGGGGACACGTCACTGGATTTGTTTTGACAGCTTGAAGTGACGCTTGCGGACGGATGAGATATTCGAAAACTGGCCGAATCAAGAATATCAGGCACTGCGCAGCATCATCAGACATTCCACATTGCCGGCGACATCCAGTGCTGTATAGCCATCCAGCAATTCTAATTTCGTATTGGCTCCTCCCTTGAGTAGTTGTGCCACGACTTCGGTTTTGCTGGCGGAGGACGCGTACATCAGGCAGGTGGCGCCGTTGTCGTTCTGGTTGTCCAGATCAACACCGCTTTCGATCAGGAGGCTGATGAGTTTCAGGTTGCCATTGAAACACGCCAGCCACAGGGCGTTGTTGCCGTCATTGTTGGTGGAGTTGAGTTTGGCGCCACACTGGATCAGTTCGGCGGCGATATCATGGTCGCCCAATCGTGCAGCGTGCATGAGTGGAGTGGTGCGGTTGTGGATGGTTGCATTGAGGTTTTCCGGCGGGAAACCTTGTGCAACCATCCAGTTTGAGAGTGCGGGCGATAGGGTCATGGCGAGGCTCTTTTCAGGTTTGAGGAATTGGCTGGGCTGGAAAGGTAGGGTGGCAAGTTGGCGATACGTTCATCTGTCAGTGGATAGCCCACAGTAAAGTGGTAGAGGGACTGGAATATTGTGCCTTGCAAACCCAATAGTTCGTGGCAGACGTCGTCGAAGTAGCAGCCGATGCCTGTGCCGCGCATGCGGGCGGCTTCTGCTTCCAGATACAGCACTTGTCCCAGCAGTCCAGCTTCCCAAAACAACTGTCGATAGCGCCAGGGAGCAGCTTGTAAAGGCGCGTCGAATTCGGCCAGCATGGCCAGCGTAAAATTACTGTCGCCGGCAATGGCCTGGTGACAATTCATGGTCTTCGCCGTTTTTGTCAAGTTGGTTTCAGCGAGCCGGAACAAAGGCAGATGCCCGGGGCAGTCCGCCGGTTTGGTCCAGACGAAATCTCTACTCATGGCTGTTTGCATCTGCAACTGTGCGGCATGGTTGCGCGGCAGGGCATAAATGCCCGGCTCCAACCCGGCTACCCGGTGTACGAATAGCACCGGATGCACGCGCGCAGGTTTGTGCCAGACATCCCAGGGCACGGTATGGCGGGGCAGCAGGGCATCCAGCATGCGATAGAAACTGGCGGCATCCTGCGTGAATTTTGCGTCGAAGCGCTGGGCACTGCGGCGCTGACGGATCAAAGTTGCGGCCTTCGCTACATCGTGAAGGGTTGCATTGTGTATGGCTGCGCCGTCACGTTTTGGCGCAGGCCAATTGTCTGTTGGCCGGACTGTCGCCGGAGGAGAGAACGGTTTGCGGCTGGCTTGCGTTACCTCGTCTATCACCGGCCAGTGATACATGGGGTGAGCATCCAGTATATTGGCTCGCCCATACCACTGTGTTTGATCGGCCTTCAACATATTGGACAGTGTTGCTGCGTTAGCAGTCTGTCCAGTTGTAATTTCCATAAGCAACTCGGCCTCCTCGCGTTCTGCACCTGTGAAATCGGCATTGCGGTCCAGACCCAGCCATTGTGCGATTTGTTGCTGGCTGCAGCTGTCCTCGATGTGCAAGGACCAGCCCAGCGTTGCAGCGGCATAACGCAGCGCAGCGATGGCATGGCCGGTGTCCAACTGGCAATAGCGGAATGCCCGTTCGCCATATTTCCATGCTTCGCGCCAGATGATGGAGGACAGGCCGACTAGTAATCTTGATGGTGTTCCAGTTGTTGTTGCAACGAACTTGCAGCGTTGCTCCAGTTGATGATCACGGCTCAGGTAATGATAAACGCCATCTTCGATTCCGTGGATTTGCCGGCAAATAACATAAGCTTCGGTCGGATGAAGGTTGCCGCTGGATGGGTTGCAGCGCACTGCCCAGCGATCCGGGCCGTACTCCTTCCAGGCGGAAAGGCCGAAGGCAAGCTCCATCAATGCAGCTACGGTATTGAGCGTGATGGGCTGCGGCACAACTGTGCCGGGAACATTCAGTGCGTCGAAGCTCGCGGTTAATTGATCTGCGAACAGATCCAACTGGATACGCGGAGTAGCGGAGAATTCCCGGAATGGATTGGGTTGTGCGTCCCAGTCCAGCGTATCGGGTCCGGCAGCGTAACGTTCCAGTTTATGTTTGCTGCGCTGGTGATAAGCCTGGATTTGTGCGAGCGAATGAGCTGTTTGACAGGATGAATCCTCACCTGCCAACGGCGTGTTTGGGTTAGCCTGCTTCGGCGTGGCCTGCATATCTGCCTACCTGACAGGAAACGATCAGACCGGACGATTTTCCCGGATCTTGATGGGCCCCATGA
Organism: Gallionella sp.; assembly: GCA_035529955.1. Classification (GTDB taxonomy): domain Bacteria; phylum Pseudomonadota; class Gammaproteobacteria; order Burkholderiales; family Gallionellaceae; genus Gallionella. The sequence goes on along the minus strand of DATKVR010000090.1, from coordinate 7,904 downwards.
TCTTGAGACCTTCCTCAAAGCTGATCTCCGGCCACTTTTCGCTGAAGGAAGCGGCCTTGTCGCCGATGGCGTCAAGTTTGCCGGCGGTGTCCAGTTTCTTGAGCGAACTTTTTTCCATGCGGAACATATCGAGTAACTCGTTGTATACCGTAGCCTCGTCCAGCGGCATCACCCAGAATGTCGCACCACCATATGCGATCTGAAATTTCTTCGAGATATCAAGATTGCCCGCGAAGAAAAAATATTTCCCGGTGGGTGATAGTTTGTCACCGAGGTGTTCACACAACAGCTTCAGGTGAGCGAGTGAATGCGCGAAACCGGCGAGGAACGGGATGGTGTCTTCTCCTGCCGAGGCGACCATCATCACCTGGTCGAGTTTGATTTCGGGCGGACGTTTCTCGTCCGCCATGGCTTTTTGGAATTCGAGAGCGATTTCGCCGCGAAAACCGAAGCGGCCTGGCTTGGTCGTTGCATCCTTGAATACCGGGCTGAGCAGACGGCCTTCAGCTTCGAGTTTGGCAAACGGGGTTTCGGTGATGATAGTCATAAAAATACTCCTTAAAGGTTGCGCAGAAAATCTGCAGTTTTGAAAAATGATTGCGTTAACTGTAATCGCAGCTGGGCATCTGTTACGACATCTTCCAGTGCGCGCGTCATACACAGCATCCATGCATCACGCTCGGTTTCCCCGATAGGAAAAGACTGGTGCTTCTGGCGCAGACGCGGGTGGCCAAATCGCGCGGCATAGTGTTGCGGGCCGCCCAGCCAACCCGAAAGGAACATGAACAGGCGCTCCTTTGCATGTACCAAATCGGCCGGATGTAGCGCACGTATCTCGCGTGCTTCGGGTAGCTCATCCATCAGTGCATAAAAACGATCGACCAGTCTCTGTATTCCTTGTTCTCCGCCGGCCATTTGATAATGAGGGTTGGTGATGACCGGTGGAAACTCGTTGCGCCGAGCAGGCTTGGCACCCTGAACCAGAGGCATATTGTTGTCATGCTTAATCATTATGGATGCCAGACCCAGTCATTATCTAAGCACGACCGGAATGCCGATGGGCACAGCCCGGCCGAGTGCAGAATTAACCTTGCGCCGCACACCTTCAATTGTCAGCGGTGTCAGCAGTGTGCCATCGGCACCCTGTGCCAATGCGTCCCTGACCAGCGCATCGTCAGCGTTGTCGCATACCAGTAAAATTTTGACACTGCTCATGGACGCCTTGAGCCGACTGATCAGAACACTTCCTTCCGAGCGCACCAGACCTACCCCTAGTAATACAAGATGGGGTGGCCACTCGCGCGCCTTGTCAATAGCGGCGGCTATTTGGGGTAGCGTGTGAGTTTCATTTTCATCAGCAAGCATGAACTGCAGTGCCATGCTGTTGATCTCGTCATTTTCAATTACAAAGACACGCTTGTTTTCTACCGAGCGATGGGTATCTACACCTATCTGCATTGCAGCTCCTTCCTGACTCTCTGGGCTCACCTGATGTGTGGCAATAATTCCTTTGCAAGTTCTGTTCCAGTTTGAGGTGCTGTTTGGAATGATGCCCATAAAACTGCTGTAGGCGGTTGCCTCAGATGGTTCTCCGAGAACATAAGCGGCACCGGGAGAGTCACGGCGGGCTTGTACTGTTCCCTACAGGGATGGCCTGAATTGTGGGGTTTGCAACAGCTTGCCGGAAACAAACATGAGGTGCGGCATATTGTTTTAAATGTATAAAAACAAATACCTATTGTTTATTTGTTGCGCTGGCATGGCAGTTGCTAATAGTCAATCGCACCCGAAGTGATTTACCGAAGACGGAATTAGTACAAGAGGATTTGGATTGTTTTCAGGGGGCGTTATACCGGTCGAAAGGTTATCTGGATAATCAGATTTCCAACATCAACTGAACTCGTTTATGTAAAAGGAGAAACAAGCATGGCTAAATTAAGGCAAATTGCATTTTACGGCAAAGGCGGTATTGGCAAGTCCACGACTTCGCAGAATACGCTGGCCGCACTCTCCGATATGGGTCAAAAAATCCTTATCGTTGGCTGCGATCCAAAAGCCGATTCGACCCGTCTGATACTGCACGCAAAGTGCCAGGATACCATCCTGTCACTGGCAGCTGAAGCCGGTTCAGTGGAAGACCTCGAACTGGAAGACGTGATGAAGGTCGGTTTCAAGGACATTCGTTGCGTTGAATCCGGTGGACCAGAGCCTGGAGTGGGTTGCGCCGGCCGCGGCGTGATTACTTCCATTAACTTCCTGGAAGAAGAAGGTGCATACGAGGGTATTGATTACGTTTCCTACGATGTGCTGGGTGACGTGGTGTGCGGAGGTTTCGCCATGCCGATTCGTGAAAACAAGGCGCAGGAAATCTACATTGTTATGTCCGGTGAAATGATGGCCATGTATGCGGCCAACAACATTTCCAAGGGCATTCTGAAGTATGCCAACTCCGGTGGCGTGCGTCTGGGTGGGCTGATTTGTAACGAACGTCAAACTGACAAGGAACTGGAACTGTCTGAAGCCCTGGCTGGCATGCTGGGTACCAAGCTGATCCATTTCGTGCCACGCGACAACATCGTCCAGCACGCCGAGCTGCGCCGCATGACGGTAATTGAGTACGCGCCTGAATCCAAGCAGGCTCAAGAGTATCGTGATTTGGCTACAAAGATTCATGCTAATGCGGGCAATGGCACTATTCCAACCCCGATCACGATGGATCAACTGGAAGACCTGCTGATGACGCATGGCCTGATGCCGGTTATCGATGAGTCGCAAGTTGGCAAGAAAGCTGCTGAACTCGCTGCTGCTGCGTAATTAAAGCCGCGTGCTTCATGCCGCCCAGATTTTCGGGTGGCATGAAACGGGCGACAAAATGCCGTGAGGTCTCTGCAAATGGCGGTTGTCCGTAGCGGGCCATTAATCAGGGAATATCTGAAGCGTCATTTGCAGAGCTCTTTCGGGAGCACGGATTTAATACAATTTTTTTAATGTCAGGAGGGCGAAAAATGAGCCTCACAGTGGAAGAAACTAAAGAACGCAACAAAGAGCTGATTGACGAAGTACTCAAGGCATATCCTGAGAAGACCGCCAAGCGACGTTCCAAGCACCTTAACGTTCACGAGGAAGGCAAGTCGGATTGCGACGTCAAATCGAATATCAAATCACTGCCGGGTGTAATGACCATACGAGGTTGTGCCTATGCTGGTTCCAAAGGCGTGGTGTGGGGTCCGATCAAGGACATGGTGCACATCAGCCATGGCCCTGTCGGTTGCGGACAGTACTCCTGGGCGTCACGCCGTAACTACTATATCGGCACAACCGGGATCGATTCTTTCGGCACCATGCAGTTCACTTCCGATTTCCAGGAAAAGGACATTGTGTTCGGCGGCGACAAGAAACTGGAAAAGATCATGGATGAAATCCAGGTGCTGTTCCCGTTGAACAAGGGTATCACCGTGCAATCGGAATGTCCTATCGGCCTGATCGGCGACGATATCGAGGCGGTATCCAAGAAGAAATCCAAGGAATACAACGGCCATACTATTGTGCCGGTGCGTTGTGAAGGTTTTCGCGGCGTATCGCAATCGCTCGGCCACCACATTGCCAACGATGCGATTCGCGACTGGGTGTTTGAAAAGACCGACCCGGACAAGAACAAGTTTGAAGCGACACCCTACGACGTCGCGATTATCGGCGACTACAACATTGGCGGCGACGCATGGAGTTCACGAATCTTGCTTGAAGAAATGGGCTTGCGCGTGATTGCGCAATGGTCCGGCGACGGGACGATTGCCGAGCTGGAAAACACCCCTAAAGCCAAGCTCAATGTGCTGCACTGCTACCGCTCGATGAACTACATCTCGCGCTACATGGAAGAGAAATACAACATTCCATGGGTCGAGTACAACTTCTTCGGCCCGTCTAAAATCGAGGCCAGCCTGCGCGAAATCGCCGGCCACTTCGACGACAAGATCAAGGAAGGTGCCGAACGCGTCATCGCCAAGTACAAGGCGCTGACCGATGCGGTGATCGCCAAGTACAAGCCGCGTCTGGAAGGCAAGACAGTGATGCTGTTCGTCGGTGGTCTGCGTCCCCGCCACGTGATTGGCGCGTATGAAGATCTGGGCATGAAAGTAGTCGGCACCGGCTACGAGTTCGGCCACAACGACGACTATCAGCGCACCACGCACTACGTCAAGGACGGCACACTGATTTACGACGACGTGACCGGCTATGAGTTCGAGAAGTTCGTGGAGAAAATCCAGCCTGATCTGGTTGGCTCCGGCATCAAGGAAAAGTACGTGTTCCAGAAGATGGGCGTGCCCTTCCGCCAGATGCACTCGTGGGATTACTCCGGCCCGTATCACGGTTATGACGGCTTTGCGATCTTCGCGCGCGACATGGACATGGCGATCAACAGTCCGGTGTGGGCAATGACCAAGGCACCGTGGAAAAGTAAAGCAGCAAAAGAATAAGGTTGAATCGCGCAGCGTAAACCGCCAGCTGACCGGAGCTTTACGTGGCGAGGTGCACCTGATTCACCCTACAGTTTAAGGAGATTGAAATGAGCCAAAACGCTGAGAAAGTCATCGATCACGAAATGCTGTTCCGCGAGCCGGAATACACGGAAATGTTCGATAACAAGAAGAAGAATTTCGAGTTCGGGTTTCCGGTTAGCAAAATGGAAGAAATTCGCGACTGGACCAAGACCAAGGAATACCAGGATTTGAATTTTGCCCGAGAGGGTTTGACCGTCAACCCGGCCAAGGCATGCCAGCCGCTGGGGGCAGTGTTTGCCGCCGTTGGTTTCGCCAAGACCCTGCCTTTCGTGCACGGTTCGCAAGGATGTGTGGCCTATTACCGTTCGCACTTTTCGCGCCACTTCAAGGAGCCGACTTCCTGCGTGTCCTCGTCGATGACCGAAGATGCGGCGGTATTCGGTGGATTGAACAACATGGTGGACGGTCTGCAGAATGCCTACAATATCTACAAGCCGGACATGATCGCGGTCAGCACCACCTGCATGGCTGAGGTGATCGGCGACGATCTGGGTTCCTTCATACGCACTTCAAAGCAGAAGGGTAGCGTTCCCGAAGAGTACGACGTGCCTTATGCGCATACCCCGGCTTTCGTCGGCAGCCATATCACCGGCTACGACAACGCGCTCAAAGGGGTGCTCAGCCATTTCTGGGAAGGCCAGACACGCACCCCCAATGACTCGATCAACTTTATCGGCGGTTTTGACGGTAACGTGGTCGGCAACATGCCCGAGATACGCCGCATCCTCGACCAGTTCAACGCACCCTACACCGTGGTGTGCGATCCGTCCGATGTATGGAATACACCGACCGATGGCGAATTTCGCATGTATGACGGCGGCACCACCAAAGATGAAGTGAAACAGGCGTTGAATGCAAAAGCCACGCTGTCATTCCAGGGCTTCTCTACCGAAAAAACCGTCAAGTTCATCGAAGAAACAGGCCAGGAAGTTGTCGCATTGCATCACCCGATGGGCGTAGCCGGCACTGACCAGTTGTTGATGGAAATTGCACGCCTGACAGGCAAGCCTATCCCCGAGTCACTGGAAAAGGAACGTGGTCGTCTCATGGATGCCATTGCCGACTCCAGTGCGCATATCCACGGCAAGAAATTCGCGCTTTACGGCGACCCTGACCTGATGCTGGGTATGACTGCATTCCTGCTGGAACTGGGCGCCGAGCCGGTGCACGTGCTATCTACCAATGGTGATAAAGACTGGGCAGAAAAAGTACAGGCCCTGTTCGATGCCTCACCTTTCGGCAAGGGTTGCCATGTTTATTCGAAGAAGGATCTGTGGCACATGCGTTCGCTGCTGTTTACAGAGCCGGTGGATTTCCTGATTGGCAATACTTATGGAAAGTATCTGGAGCGTGACTGTAACGTGCCGCTGATCCGCATGGGCTTCCCGATTTTCGACCGCCATCATCATCATCGTTTCCCGATCTGGGGCTATGAAGGTTCGATGCGTGTACTGGTTGCAATTTTGGACGAAATTTTCGAAGCGCTAGATGCAAACACTATCGAAACTGCGAAAACAGATTACAGCTACGACATCATCCGTTAATCGGTTGCGGGCGGCGGGCCAGGCTCGCCGCCCGCAAACCACTTGGAAGGAAAATGCAAAATGGCCACCATTACTTTTAGCTCGCCTCTACTGGAAAAAGATATCACAGTGTATGCAGTAGCCGGCGAGACTTCACATAGCGTACTTAAGCTCGCCAAGAAGAACAAGATACCCCTGCCGTTTGAATGTGAAGACGGCGAATGCGGTTCCTGCGTAATCAAGGTGGTCTCGCTGGAAGACAAGCCGCGTATGAGTCAGGCTCTGAATGAAAAAGAGCGCCGAACCCTGGTGGCGGAAGGCCTGATTACCAAGCAGGAATTGAAGGATGCAGAAGTTAAAGACATGCCGCCGGCTTATCGCCTGGCATGCCAGTTCATTCCGCGTGATGAAGATATTCTGGTTAGTTTTAGCGGCGAGCCGGGTGTGGGGATCTAGTAAAAAGCGGGATGTTGCGGTTGGCCTGTGAATACAAGGTGGCAGACGAAAAAATCATGGTGGCTTTTTAGTAGGGATGGGCTAGGGAATGTCGACTACACTTGCGGAAAAAGTACAGGAAGTTTTCAACGAACCCGGTTGCGATGTCAACCAGGGCAAGTCGGCAAAGGATCGCAAGAAAGGTTGCACCAAGCAGTTGGTACCCGGTGCGGCGGCTGGCGGTTGTGCGTTCGATGGCGCCAAGATTGCATTGCAGCCGCTCACTGATGTGGCCCACCTGGTACATGGCCCGATTGCCTGCGAAGGAAACTCGTGGGACAACCGCAGTGCCAATTCATCCGGTTCCAAACTCTACCGCACCGGCTTCACTACTGACATCAGCGAACTGGATGTGATCTACGGCGGTGAGAAACGCCTGTACCGCTCGATCAAGGAAGTTATCGACAAATACGATCCGCCAGCGGTGTTTGTGTATCAAACCTGTGTTACCGCGCTGATTGGCGACGATATTGAAGCCGTGTGCAAAGCCGCTGCAAAGAAATTCGGCAAGCCGATCATTCCGGTCAATGCACCGGGTTTTGTCGGCAACAAAAACCTCGGCAATAAACTGGGCGGCGAAGCGTTGCTGGATTATGTGATCGGTACTGCCGAGCCTGAATACACCACGCCTTATGACATCAACATCATCGGCGAGTACAACCTTTCAGGCGAATTGTGGCAGATCAAACCACTGCTTGACGAGCTTGGTATTCGCCTGCTGGCGTGCATCAGCGGGGATGCGAAATACAAGGAAGTGGCTTACTCGCACCGTGCCAAGGCGGCAATGATGGTGTGCTCGAAAGCGATGATAAATATTGCGCGCAAGATGGAAGAGCGTTACGCAATTCCTTTTTTTGAAGGTTCTTTTTATGGCGTTTCCGACATGTCGGATTCATTGCGGCAGATTGCCGGTTTGCTGGTACGGCAAGGTGCTCCGGATGAATTGCTGGGACGTACCGAAGCATTGATCAAGCGCGAGGAAGCGCGTGCCTGGGAGCGCATGAAGCCATATACCCCGCGCCTCAGGGACAAACGCGTGCTGTTGGTTACCGGGGGCGTGAAATCCTGGTCGGTGGTCGCCGCATTGCAGGAAGTGGGGATGGATGTGGTGGGCACCAGCACCAAGAAATCCACGGCGGAAGACAAGGAAAAGATCAAGGGCATGATGGCTGACGATGCGCATGCTGTCGATGACATGACTCCGCGTGAAATATACAAAATGCTCAGGGATGCGCGCGCCGACATCATGCTTTCGGGCGGCCGCTCTCAGTTTATTGCACTCAAGGCAAAAATGCCTTGGCTGGATATTAATCAGGAACGTCATTAC